>JBPOET010000289.1:0-3284 GCA_051251675.1 Parasphingopyxis sp.
CACTGGCCCGGCGCGGTCTGCTGGAATACGCCACCATCGAAAGTGGCCCGGATCACGTTCCACCCATTGACGCCCTGGGCATTCACTTGCGCATTGGCCGGCTGGGCATGGGTAGGCGCAATCGGACTGGCGGCCAGGCCGAGCATGGCAACGCCGATATATGCGGTTCGCGCCAGGCGCTTCGAATAACTCATAATGTACCCCCTCAGTGGCGCGCCGACGATATCCAGCGCGCTCTCCAGCTAAACTATGAGGCCATACCAGCGCCACAGCAACCGCAGCGCGACATAGAGGATCAGCGCCGCCGTCAGCCTTTTGACCAGCAGCGGCGGAATATGCGCGCTGCCCAGCCGCGATCCGACCTGCCCGGCGATCAGCACCGCCGGGAAGAGCAGCCAGTAATCGCGCAGCAGGTCCGCCGCGCTCGCCACGCCATGTTCGGCCTCCAGCTTCATCAGCTGACCGGCCAGCCCGGCCAGCGAGTTGACGAGGATGAAGAGGCTCGCCGTTCCGGCTATCTCGCGCGGGCCGCCCCAGCGCAGCAGATAGAGCACGGGCGCAAGGAAAATTCCGCCGCCGATCCCGACCATGCCGGAGAGGAAGCCGATGCCGCCGCCCACCGCATAGCTGACCGGGCGGGCGACATGCCGCACTGCGCCCTCCTCGGCCATTTGCCTGCGCTCCAGAACAAGCTGCAGTCCGGCGATCAGGAGGGAAAGGCCGAGCGCGCCGATGAACAGCGTTTCCGAAACGACCAGCCGCCCGCCCAGCCAGGCGGCCGGAACGGACAGCATGATCCAGGGCAATATCCGCGCCAGATGCACATGCCCGGCCTGCCAGAATCGCCAGCTTCCGCCCGTGACGACGATGATATTGCAGATCAGCGCGATCGCCGGGAGGATCCGGTAATCCGTGCCGTTCAGCACAAGCAGCGCATTATAGGTCGATCCGCCGCCAAAGCCGACCATGGCGTAGAGCAACGCTGTCAGCGCGAACAAGGCGGCAAGTTGCGGCATTGCAGCGGCTATGCCGGAGAAACCGGAACCGGAAAAGCCACACGGCAAAAATTGACATTGCGACCGTCTGGTAGGACGCTCCGGCGCGACACAAGGGGGATGGCGCAATGGCCAGTTACGGACAATCAGCGGTTTTTCGGCGGGCGGCTTTGGCTCTCGGGGCGGCAGCCCTGATTGCCCTGCCCGTCCAGGCTTTTCAGGACCCGGCCGAAAGCGAAACCGCCGCGCCTTTGATCGAGCAGGCGCGGATGCTGAGCAATGAAGACCCCGACGAGGCGGAAGCGCTTTACCTCCATATCCTCGAGCTGCGCGAAACCAGCCTTGGCGCTGACGATCCTTCAACGCTGATGGCCATGCTGGAACTGGCGCGATTCTACCGCGACAGCGGCCGCCGGGACGATGCCGTGCCGCTATACCGCCGCGCGATATTCGGCCTGTCCGGCATCCTGGAAGCGGATGACGAAGCGATGCGCGGCGCGGAACGGGAGCTGACCAACCTTACCATCGGGATTGCGCCGGACCCTTCCGATGACCGCGTCGTCATTCGTTCCGCCGGCCCCTCGGCAGACCAATATCCCCGCGGCCAGCGGCTGGACGGGGATTCGCAGATCGCATTGCAACAGGGCGACAGCGTTACCGTCCTTACCGGCAATGGAACGCGCAACTTCACGGGCCCCGGTAGCTTCAGCGTGGAAGAGCAGGTGACGATCCGCAGCTATGCCATCCGGAACGACGATTGGTCGGGCAACTCGGAATCGGAAAACACGCCCCCACCGCCTCCTCCACCGCCGCCGCCACCGCCTCCTGCACCCGCACCGACTCCCCCTGCAGCGATGCCCTCGGCCCCTCCGCCATCCCGCGCGGGCATTCCGGTCTATCCGGTATGGCCGCCGGAATCGCCGACCTGGCAGTTCAGCCTCGACCGCTATATCGGCTCGCGCGACGGGATGTCGCTCGGCACGGCGGGAAGTCGGCTACAGGCGGCGTTCGAGAGCGCGGGCTATCTGGAGCACAGCTATTATGCGGTGCCCGGCGGCTTCGCGATCATCACCCGGATCGAACAGATGGACAGCGCCGGCAATCGGCTGCGCGGGTCCGCACGCTATGAGCTGCCCGGCCAGCGGGCCCGGGATTCGCTGACCAACATTCTCTACAGCCTCTTCGTCAACGCGCCGCCCGGCTATTATCGCTACATCGTGGTGGTCGTTTCCGTGCGGCCCTTCGCAACCCGCAACAGGCTGCTCGACGATGACGAGGCGTTGCGGCGGCTGCGCGGCGGCGCGAACCGACTCTCGTCAGTCTATCGCCGGGTCCCCTTCACCGAAGACTATAATGTCGATGCGCTGATCTACGAGTTCCGCTGGGACGGCGGCGACAACCCGGTGCGGATGCTGGAGCCCGGGCGCGTATCGCCGCAGGATCACCTGACCCGGACCGGTCTTGCCAGGGCCGTACGCAGCCGTTTCCGCTAGATGCGCGTTTTCATCAGCTATCGGCGGGAGGACAGCAAGCACAGCGCCGGGCGGCTCGCCGACGCGCTTGGCGAAGCGCCCCCCATAAAATCGGTATTTCTCGATATCGAGGGTATCGCCGCCGGAGATTCCTTTCCCGAACGGCTCGAGGCATCGCTCGGCCAGGCGGACGTCTGCCTTGTGCTGATGGGCGAGAACTGGATCGGGCCGGTGGATGGCGGCGAACCGCGTATCTGCCGACCCGGCGATTTCGTCCGCATGGAAGTCGCCAGGGCGCTGGCGAGCGACATGCGGGTCATCCCGCTCATCCTCGACGATGCTCCCATGCCGGACCGGCAGACGCTGCCCGAAGATGTTCAGCCGCTATTGGAGCGCAACGCCCTTTTCCTGCGCCATCATTCCTTCAGCCAGGATGTCGATTTCCTGATCGACGCCCTGCAGGGCCGCACCGGGCCGAGGCGGCGAAGACGCCCGGTCCTGCGCGCCCTATTGCGCAGCCTTGGCGGCACGGCGCTGGGGCTCTTGCTGTTCCTGGGCGTGGCGATCCTGAACCGGGCGGTCACCGGCCAGAATCTGGAAACCTCGCTCGGCGGATTGCCAATGCTCGCGCTGGTCGGAGCGATATGCATTGCAGCCGGACTGGCCATAAGCTTCGGCGCGATCCGAAAGCTGCGCGGCGGATAGCAGGCGGAGCGCGGCGCTCTGGCGGTCCTGTTCTTGAAGAGATCGCACCAGTCGGCCTTTAGTGGGATTCACTCATCCAGTGCGGCAATCAGTGCAGCCAACTGTTCTTGTC
>JBPOET010000029.1:0-10659 GCA_051251675.1 Parasphingopyxis sp.
GGCGCGGGTCGCCTTCGCTCTTTTCTTCGCTTTCGTCTTCAGAAGCTCCGGATTCGGAATCGCCCGACTGCGGCTTGCTGCGGCGACCGCGACCACCCCGGCGACCACGTCGACGGCGCGAACGGGGCCTGTCCTCCTCGCTCTGTTCCTCATCTTCCTCTTCGATCTCTTCATCATCGTCATCGTCGAGCGTGAGCGGCACGATCTCGACCTTCTTCGTCGGCGCCGGGCCGGAGGCCGAGACCTCCATCGCCGCGCCTTCCAATGTGCGATCGGGATGTACTTCAATCGAAACGCCATACAGCTCCTCGATCTCGCCCAGTTCCCTGCGCTTCGAGTTCAGCACATAGACAGCCGCATCGCGCGAACAGGTCAGCACCAGTTTCGAGCCCTTGCCCCTGGCCGCTTCCTCTTCGAGCATCCGAAGCGCGGAAAGCCCGGCCGACGATGCCGTGCGCATCAGACCCGTTCCCTCGCAATGCGGGCATTCATGCGTCGACGCTTCGAGCATGCCGGTCCGCAAGCGCTGACGGCTCATTTCGAGCAGGCCGAAAGAGGATATCCGCCCGACCTGAATACGCGCACGATCGTTTTTCAGCGCGTCTTTGAGCGCGCTTTCGACCTTCCGGTTGTTCGATCGGTGATCCATATCGATGAAATCGATCACGACGAGCCCGGCCATATCGCGCAGGCGCAGCTGGCGGGCGATTTCGCGCGCCGCCTCGATGTTCGTCTTGAGCGCAGTCTGTTCGATATTGTGCTCGCGCGTCGAGCGGCCCGAGTTGATGTCGATCGACACCAGGGCTTCGGTCGGGTTGATCACCAGATAGCCGCCGGATTTGAGCTGGACGACGGGCTGATACATCGCGCCCAGCTGGTCTTCGACCTGGTAGCGCTGGAACAGCGGCGTCACTTCGGCATATTGCTTCACCTTGCGCGCATGACTCGGCATCAGCAGCTTCATGAAGTCCTTGGCCGCCTTGTAGCCTTCCTCGCCTTCCACCAGCACCTCGTCGATCTCGCGATTATAGATATCGCGGATCGCCCGTTTGATGAGATCGCTGTCGGTATAGATTTTGGCCGGCGCGGTGGCGCCGAGCGTGGCCTCCCGAATCTCGTCCCAGAGGCGGGCGAGATAGGTGAAATCGCGTTTGATTTCGGTCTTGGTGCGCGTCATGCCCGCCGTGCGGACGATACAACCCATCGTATCCGGCAGTTTGAGATCGGAAATGACCGATTTCAGACGCTTGCGATCAGAAGCATTCGAGATTTTCCGGCTGATGCCTCCGCCATGCGACGTGTTGGGCATAAGAACGCAATAGCGCCCGGCTAGCGAGAGATAGCTCGTCAGCGCAGCGCCCTTGTTGCCACGCTCTTCCTTGACGACCTGAACGAGCAAAACCTGACGGCGGCGGATAACGTCCTGGATCTTGTACCGGCGGCGCAGGTCCATCCGGCGTTTGCGAATATTCTGGACCGAAGGCTCGTCCTGCGGCTCTTCGTCGGCATCGGCATCGCCGGTTTCCTCGACTTCCGCCTCTTCGCCTTCTTCGTCTTCTTCCCCGGATTCACCGGCATCGGATTTGATGTGCGCATCATCTTCGCTTTCGCGCAGCTGTGCCTCTTCCTTTGCCTGCTCCACCTCTTCGGCAAGCAGCTTTTCGCGATCCTCTTTCGGGATCTGGTAATAATCTGGATGAATTTCGCTGAAGGCCAGAAAGCCGTGCCGATTGCCGCCATAGTCGACAAACGCCGCCTGAAGCGACGGTTCGACCCGGGTAACCTTGGCTAGATAGATATTTCCCTTGAGCTGTTTGTGCTCTTCGGATTCGAAATCAAATTCCTCGATCCGGTTGTTCTTGACGACCGCCACACGGGTTTCTTCCCGGTGGCGCGCATCGATTAGCATACGCGTTGCCATTTATATTTCTCCGAACATGCCAGGCAGGCCAACGGGGCCGGGCGGGCATGTGAATTATTGGGAATGAGCGATTTGCGGCCGCACCGTGCGTAATCCTTGTGATACGCACATGGGGCGTCGCGCCCATTCGGGGTGAATTAAGAAAAATCGCTTCTGCTGCCTTGGCATGTCCGGCCTCGGGGACGGGACTGATTCCCACGAACGCATGACGGCGCGGTTCGCGCATCGCCTGGTGTTCGGGAAATTTGTGCCTCATGCAGCGTCAACCTGGTGGGCCGCGTGAAAATTCATCGGCCATATGGGTCAGGACGTTGCCATGCCGACCGGCACATTCAACCCCCTGATCGCAATTGCGCTAGCAGCGCCGCCCGGCCGCCGCAAGAAAAAGCATCTCAACGACGGCAGATAAACATCGGGCAAACATAGTGAACTCGCCGTTAACTGGACTTTTACACCCCGTTTTGAAGCGCCAGCCCTAGTCCCGACATCGAAGAAAAACCAACAAGGGTAACCTTAACGATGTCTTTGTGCTGGACCAAGAGGGGCGAAGCGCGGCAATATGGGACAATGTCCCTGCTATTCGCCTTATTCGCGATAATCGGCTGGCAGCCCGCCCTGGCGACCGCCATCGAAGCCGTGGACGTGACTCCGGAACGGATTACCGTGCAATTCGACGATTATGTCGAAAACGCTTCTGCATTCGTTCTCGAAAACCCTTACAGGATCGCTATCGATGTAGCCGGCGCGCGCGCCGGCCAGGGCAGCGGACAGGCAGGCCCCGTTCGGGCCGTGCGCCAGGGGCAGTATGACCCGCAAACCGCCCGGCTCGTTCTCGATCTCGCCAGACCCGCGATATTCGGCAATGGCAGCTTTTCAGACGATGGCCGCACCTTCACTCTGGATATCCAGCCTGTGAGCCATCTTCGCTTTGCAAGCGCGGCAAATGCAGGCCGGGCGAGCTTTCTGCCGCCAATGGCATTTCGCGCCCGCCCGCCGCGAGGCCGCGGCGAACTGACGGTTCGCCTGCCGCGCGCCACCCCTGCGGGACAGACGGAACTGCCCGAAGTTCGGGGCCCGCGTGGACGCCCGCTGGTCGTGATCGACGCCGGCCATGGCGGCCATGATCCGGGTGCAATCTCGCCATTCGGCAATCGCCATGAAAAAGACGCGACGCTCGCCATTGCTCTGGCCACCCGCGACGCCCTGCTCGCTTCCGGCCGGGTCCGCGTTGCGCTGACCCGCAGCGACGATCGCTTTCTGGTTCTGCGCGAACGCTACGAAATCGCACGCCGACTTGGCGGAGAACTCTTCATATCCATCCATGCCGACAGCGCGGAAAACAGCGACGCCCATGGTGCGACGATCTACACGCTATCCGAAGTAGCTTCCGACCGCGAAACCGCCCGGCTCGCCGGACGCGAAAATGCGGCCGATGTCATCAATGGGGTCAATCTGGGCGGTGCGGATGCGGACGTCCGTTCGATTCTCATTGACCTTACACAACGCGAAACCATGAATATTTCCGCACGTTTTGCATCGCTGTTGCGCCGCCAGGCCGGCAACTCCGTACCCTTTCGAAGCGATTTTCACCGTTCCGCGGATTTTGCGGTTCTCAAGGCGCCGGACATGCCGTCGATTTTGTTCGAATCAGGCTATCTGACCAACGCATCGGACGCACGCCGCCTGTTCTCGCGCGAAGGCCAAAGGGCGATCGCCAATGGGCTCGCGGCAGCGATTCAAACCCATTTCGCGCGGAGAACGTCGAGCACGGACTGACGCGCCGATCGGTCGCGCCGACCTGGTCCGCAGACAGGCGCCCTCGAAACTCCACCGGTTCAAAAACCGGCTGGCATCGATAGCCAAAGCTGGTAAACCGGCGCGCGATGACGGAAGCCACCGAACCTGACATGAATGTGAAGCTGCGCCGGGAGGCGACCGGCTTCATCGCGGGTGCCCGCCGCATCCTGGGCAAGCGCCGCTATCGCTGGCCGCTCTATCTGCTGATTGTCGCACTGATCGGGATGTTCGCTTTCTGGATGACCTTCATGCGGGACCTGCCCTCGGCGGAAAGCCTGCTCGATTACGAACCCGCCCTTCCCACATTCGTGCGCGACGTAAACGGCGAGCCGGTGCAGAGCTTCGCGCGTGAGCGCCGGGTGGAGCTGGCCTATGAAGAATTTCCTCCCGTTCTCATCCGCGCCTTTCTGGCGGCGGAAGACAAGACCTTCTTCTCCCATAACGGCCTGGATTACACAGGCCTGTTCGGTGCGGTCATCGATTATGTGTCCAAGATGGGGTCGGGCGAACGCGCCCGCGGTGGATCTACGATTACGCAGCAGGTCGCCAAAAACCTGCTCCTGACCGACGACTATTCGATTACGCGCAAGATCCGCGAAGCCATATTGGCAACCCGGATCGAGAGTGTTCTGACCAAGGAACAGATACTCGAACTGTATCTCAACCAGATATTCCTCGGCCGCAATTCCTACGGTGTTCAGGCCGCCGCCCGGGCCTATTTCGACAAGGATGTCGCCGATCTCGAATTGCATGAAGCGGCCTTCCTGGCCGGGCTGCCCCAAGCGCCATCCCGGTACAACCCGATAACCAATCCCGATCTCGCGCTCCGGCGCCGGAATCTCGTGCTCAACATGATGCTCGAAAATGATTGGATTACGGCGGAGGAGCATCGCGTCGCACGGGCGACGCCGCTCGGCACCACACGCACCACCCAGTCGGTAACCGACAATGTCGGCGGATATTATATGGAAGAGGTGCGCAGGATCCTGGTCGACAGCTTTGGCGAGAATGCCGAAGACGGCCCCTATGGCATCTATACGGGCGGCCTGTGGGTGCGCACTTCATACGATCCCGACATGCAGACCAGCGCCGAGAACTCGCTGCGGGCCGGACTGCTGCGCTTCGATCGCGGTCGCCCCTGGGGCGGGCCTGTCGCTTCGATTCCGATGGATGACGGCGAATGGCAATCGCGCCTTCGTAGCGCCAATCTCAGCGTCGGCTACGAAGACTGGCGCGTTGCGGTTGTCATCTCGAAAGATGGAAACGCAGCGCAGATCGGATTTTCGGATGGCGAGACGGCTTCCCTTCCGCGTTCGGCCGCATCAGTCGCACGGCGCGGTGGCGGCACGGCCTTTTCGACAATCGAACCGGGCGACATCATCACCGTGCGGCCGACCGGAAGCTCCTATGCGCTGGCCAGGGTCCCGGACATTTCCGGCGGCATGGTTGTCGAAGATGTCCAGACGGGGCGCGTCTTTGCCATGCAAGGCGGCTTCAGCTCGACTCTGGAAGCCTTTAATCGCGCGACGCAGGCCGAACGCCAGCCGGGATCGAGCATCAAGCCTTTTGTCTACGCAGCGGCCCTCGAAAACGGGATGACACCGGCCTCGATCATCGTCGACGGCCCATTTTGTGTGTATCAGGGCGCACGCCTCGGCAACAAATGCTTCCGCAACTCCGGCGGCGGGGTTGCCGGACCGCAAACCCTGCGCTGGGGGCTCGAAAATTCGCGCAACCTGATGACGGTGCGGGCGGCATCCGATATCGGCATGGAAAATGTCGTGGAGCTGATACGCAATGCCGGGATCGGCGAGCATGAGCCCTTTCTTTCCACATCGCTCGGAGCTGGCGATACGACGGTTCTGCGCCTCGTAAACGCCTATGGCATGCTTGCCAATCATGGCCGCGATGTCGGCCCATCGCTGATCGATTATGTCCAGAATCGCGATGGCGATGTAATCTACCCGGCCAATTGGCGGGCCTGCGAAGGGTGCAATGCCCGCGACTGGGACGGAGAGCGCATGCCGCGCCCGCCCATCCCCGGCCGACAGGTCATCGATCCGATGACCGCGTTCCAGATGGTGCATATCCTGCAGGGCGTTATCCAGCGCGGCACAGCGACACTGCTCCGAGATCTCAACCGGCCGGTGTTCGGCAAGACCGGAACGACGACGGGCCCGACCAATGTGTGGTTCGTCGGCGGTACACCCAATATCGTTGCCGGCGTCTATCTCGGCTATGACCGTCAGGCTCGCTCGCTGGGCTATGGCGCGGGCGGTACTCTGGCCGCACCGATTTTCCGCCAGTTCATGGCCGAAACGATGGAAGGCCGGGCCGTAGTGCCCTTCCGGGCGCCGCGCGGCATCCGCATGGTTCGTATCGACCGGCGCAGCGGTCGCCGCGTTTTTGGCGGCTGGCCAAGCCGGGATCCGCGCAGCGCGATCATCTGGGAAGCGTTTCGCCCGGATAGCGAACCGACCCGAACGATCCGCCGCGATGTCGTGGCCCGCCGCCCGGTCCGCGCCGTGCTGCCCGAGGAAGCGCAAAACACCATTGAGTCGAATGCGCCCCGCAACGATAGCGAATTCCTGCAATCCGAGGGCGGAATTTACTAGTCTGCTGCCGATCCGGCCAATCAGTTCTTTCCCGGTTCCGGGATACTGAAAAGATCCCGCATCTTCCCGTCGGGAAAAGCAATCCGCTCGACCTGCTCGCCGCCCAGCCGCAAAACGAGCTTTCGCGCCGCTTCGTTGCCGTCGTCCATGTAGGTCTGCACGTCGGGACAGCCATAATTTCTCCCACCACGAGCCCGACTATACCGCTCGACTGGCGGACTATCATTTACTATTGGGTTTCAGCGGCTATTTCGAGAGACCGTTCATCCCCTTATCCGGAGTTAACGCCCTATGCGCGCTGAAGCGCAAGCCCATATCGACCAGATCAACCAGGCTGTGAACCTGCTACGCCGGTTTCTCGACTGGGACGTCGCGAAGGAGCGGCTCGATGCGCTCAACGCCAGGGTCGAGGATTCGACCCTGTGGGACGACCCCAAAGCGGCGCGCGAGGTGATGCGCGAACGCGGCCGGCTCGACACCGCGATTACGGCGGTGCGCTCGATCAGCCAGGAACGTGACGACGCAGCCGAGATGATCGAGATGGCGGAAGCCGAAGGCGATGAGGGGCTGATCGACGACGCGATCGAGGCGCTGGCCGAACTGGCCGAACGCGCAGAGCGCGACAAGACCGAAGCGCTGCTGGCCGGTGAGGCCGATGGCAACGATACCTATCTGGAAATTCACGCCGGCGCCGGCGGCACGGAAAGCCAGGACTGGGCCGAGATGCTCCAGCGCATGTATATGCGCTGGGCCGAGCGGCGCGGCTTCAAGGTCGATATTGTCGACTATCATGCGGGCGAGCAGGCCGGCGTGAAAGCCGTAACCCTGCAGATGAAGGGCGAAAACGCCTATGGCTATGCGAAAACCGAAAGCGGAGTGCACCGTCTTGTCCGGATTTCGCCCTATGACAGCTCGGCGCGCCGCCATACGAGCTTTAGCAGCGTATGGGTCTATCCGGTGATCGACGAGGATATCGATATCGAGATCAACGAAAGCGAGTTGAGGATCGATACCTTCCGGGCCAGCGGCGCGGGCGGCCAGCATGTCAACACGACCGACAGTGCGGTGCGCATCACGCATGAGCCGACCGGTATCGTAGTGGCGTGCCAGAGCGGACGATCCCAGCACAAGAACAAGGCCGAAGCGATGAGCATGCTCAAGGCGCGCCTGTATGAAGCCGAATTGCGGCGCCGCGAAGAAGAGGCCAATGCGGTAGAGGCCAACAAATCCGATATCGGCTGGGGCCACCAGATCCGATCCTATGTCCTCCAGCCCTATCAGATGGTGAAGGATCTGAGGACCGGCATAACCTCCTCCTCGCCTTCCGATGTTCTGGATGGCGATCTCGACAAGTTCATGGCCGCGGCGCTATCCCAGCAGGTCACAGGGGAAAAAGTCGAGGTCGAGGATATAGACTGATGCGCCGTGCCGCGTGCCTGCTATTGCTGCTAGCCGGAAGCTGTGATGCTCTGGGCGGCTCCGGTGATTCTGGCTTCCCGCCGGCCGACCGCCCCGTATCCGACATTATTTCCAGTCAGTTTTCCGACGAGGAAACGCGCGACAAGCGCAACGAAGCCGAAACCGTCATGGACATGGCGGAGATCGAGCCGGGCATGACAGTGGCCGATATCGGAGCCGGTAATGGCTATTATACGATCCGACTCGCCCCGCGCGTAGGCGAAACCGGCCGGGTTCTGGCCCAGGACGTCATTGCGGAAACCCGCGACAGGCTGGCCGAGCGCGTCACGCGCGAGCGACTCGACAATGTCAGCGTAAGGCTGGGCGAGTTTGCCGATCCCAAGCTGCCCGCCGACAGTTTCGACCGGATTTTCATGGTGCACATGTATCACGAGATAGAAAGTCCGTACGAGTTTCTCTGGAACATGCGCCCTGCCCTGCGTGACGACGGCCGGGTTGTGGTTGTCGACGCGGACCGGCCCACCAACCGGCACGGCACCCCGCCGGACCTGCTGAACTGCGAGTTCGAGGCGGTCGGCTATCGCCGCGTCGTCTTTCGCACCATGCCCGATATCGGCGGCTATTTCGCCATGTTCGTAAGAGCCGGCCCGCGTCCCGACCCCGGCGATATCGAGCCTTGCGGACAGGAGTGAAGACCGCATCGGGATCATGACCGGACAGCTATGTTGCGCCGGGAACGACTGAAAGCACTATGGCGCAGGCTCATCGACCGCCCGGCGATACAGATGCCAGGTTGCATGGCCGAGCACCGGCAGCACGACGAGCAGCCCCAGAAACAGGGGTATCATGGCCACAAACAGGGCGACCGCAATCATGACAGCCCAGGCCAGCAGCACGACACTGTTCGAGCGCATCGTTGCCAGGCTCACGATGATTGCGGTGATGAAATCGATGTCGCGATCGACCAGCATCGGCAGGCTCACGACCGTGATCGCATAGAAGGCCAGCGCCATCAGCGCGCCGACGACACTGCCAACGGCCAGCATGATGATTCCTGTTTCGGTGCGAAGAAATTCGATCGATTCCGTGCCCATTCCCGATCCCGAAAGGAAGATGGCGAAAATCCCGTGCGCGACCATCAGCCAGAACGCAAACGCGACAAAGACGATAACGCCCATGCTCAAAATCTGATCGTCGCCGCGCCCCCGCAGGGCGCCGAGGATCGCCCCCCAGCTCATCGGCAGTCCTGCTTCGCGGCGTCGGCTGACTTCATACAGCCCCACGGCAATAAAGGGCGCGAGGATCGGGAATCCCGCTGCCGCCGGAACCAGCCAGCCGATCTCACCTCTCGAAAACAGGGCGAAATAAAGAAACATTCCCGCGCCAACATATATCGCGGCGAAGAACAGGCCGAATGCGGGATAGGCCCTGAAATCGCTCCATCCCGCCGCTAGCGCATTGCGAAGGTCACTCAACTTGAGGTCGCTCGCGACCGTCGCCGGTGCGATCTGGGCGTGTTCGCCTGTGCTCATGGCTCCTCTCCCTGTGAAGCGCCCGAGGATGGTGCAACAACTCCGGCGCCGTATCAAGTTCCGCCGCCTGGCGGCCAGGTTCCGGACCTAGATCCAGCCGAGATCGCGAAAACTTGTCGAGGCTCCGTTCCGGGTCAGGATCAGATGGTCATAGACGCGGATGCCGAGCGGACGCAGCAGGTCGGCGAGCTTGCGGGTAGTCTCAATGTCGGTCCGGCTCGGGGTGGGGTCGCCGCTAGGGTGGTTATGCGCAAGCATTACGGCGCGCCCGTCATGGGCAAGGGCATCGCCGACGATCCTGCGGAGCGGCAGAATGATCCGCTCTTCGCCGCCCTGCGCCTCGCTGAGGCCGACCATACGGCCTCTCGCGTCGAGATGCGCGACAACCGCATGCTCATGGCGATGATGGACGACGAGCGGCGCGAAGAGTCCGGCGTCAACTGTCGTCCTGCTCAAAAGTGCCCCATTTGCAGCCATGCCCCTCCCCGAACATCCGATCCGCAAACACCATGCCTCAATGTCCGGGCATGCTAAAAATTGGATGTAAACGACAAACGGTCCGGAACCGATGAGAAATGCCCCCGGGATGGTGGGACTTGGCACCGAATCCTCCACATCGGATAAAGTTATCCCGCTTGGCCGGAAGCGCCCTGTTCGCCATAAGGCCGGAACGATGCAGCGATATCTCGATCTCATGCGGCGCATACGCGACGACGGAGTCCGCCAGGATGATCGCACGGGCGTCGGCACGCTATCGGTTTTCGGCCATCAGATGCGCTTCGATCTGTCGCAGGGATTTCCGCTGCTGACGACGAAGAAACTCCATATCCGTTCGATCATTATCGAGCTGTTATGGTTTCTGCGCGGCGACACCAATGTTCGCTGGCTGCAGGACCGCAAGGTCAGTATCTGGAACGAATGGGCGGATGAGGATGGCGATCTCGGCCCGGTTTACGGCAAACAGTGGCGAGACTGGATCGGCCCGGGCGGCGTGCATATCGATCAGATCGCCGATCTGGTCGAACAGATCAAATCCCACCCCGCATCGCGCCGGCAGATCGTTTCGGCGTGGAACCCGGCGGATGTGCCGAACATGGCGCTGCCGCCCTGTCACTGCCTGTTCCAGACGCATGTCGCGGACGGCCGGCTGTCGCTCCAGCTCTACCAGCGCAGCTGCGACGTGTTTCTCGGCGTGCCGTTCAATATCGCCAGCTATGCTTTGCTCACCCATATGCTCGCCCAGCAATGCGGACTGGAAGTCGGCGATTTCATCTGGACCGGCGGCGATTGCCATCTCTACACCAACCATCTCGACCAAGTGTCTGAACAGCTGACCCGGACGCCCGGCCCGCTGCCGACGCTGACCATTCTGCGC
>JBPOET010000290.1:0-3279 GCA_051251675.1 Parasphingopyxis sp.
TGATATGGCAGCAGAGTGAAATAGAATGCGTTCACATAAGCCGCGCGCTGGCCCGAACAGTGAAGCAGTGCCTCCTGCCCGATCACATCAAGCGCAAAACCCGTTTCCTCGAGCGCCGCGCCCGCTTCGGATGCACAGAGCGAATAGGCGTTGAAGGCAAGCGTAAGATCGGAGGGCTGGTGCGCATCTGCATCTTCTTCGCCGTCACCAGACGCGTCGCTATCCGCCTCGGTCGGCTCTTCGCCTTCGGCATCCGGAGTATCGGCATCGCCCGCATCGGTATTATCGGCGCCGGTAACAGCTGCTCCGCCCAACAGCGCATCGATCGCGTCAAGATCAACGGTACCGCCGCCTTCCTGCTCATCATTCTGGGCAACCAGTGCGGTCGGGACAGCGAGCGCAAGGCACGCGGCCATAGAAGCAATGCGCATCATCATCCAACACTCCCTTCGAGCGAGATATCCAGCAATTTCTGCGCCTCAACGGCGAATTCCATCGGCAGCTGTTTGAGCACTTCTTTCGCAAAACCATTGACGATCAGCGCCACGGATTCCTCTTCGTCCAGGCCGCGCTGCTGGGCGTAAAACATTTGGTCGTCGCTGATCTTTGATGTCGTGGCCTCATGCTCGATCTGTGCGCTCGGATTCCTCACCTCGATATAGGGAACGGTATGGGCGCCGCACTGATCGCCGAGCAGCAACGAATCGCACTGGGTGAAATTGCGCACGCCTTCCGCGCCCGGCGCCACACGCACCAACCCCCGATAGGTGTTGTCGCTATGGCCCGCGCTGATGCCCTTGGAAATGATCGTGCTGCGGGTGCCGCTCGCATTGTGGATCATTTTGGTGCCGGTATCGGCCTGCTGGTAGTTGTTGGTAAGCGCAACCGAATAGAATTCGCCGATGCTGTTCTCGCCGTTCAGCACACAGCTGGGATATTTCCAGGTGATGGCCGAACCCGTCTCAACCTGGGTCCAGCTGATCTTGCTGTTCTTTCCCTGGCAAAGCCCGCGCTTGGTGACGAAATTATAGATCCCGCCCTTGCCCTCGGCATCGCCCGGATACCAGTTCTGCACGGTGGAGTATTTGATCTCGGCATCGTCGAGCGCGACCAGCTCGACGACCGCGGCATGGAGCTGGTTCTCGTCGCGCATTGGCGCTGTGCAGCCTTCGAGATAGGAGACATAGCTCCCCTTCTCGGCGATGATCAGCGTACGTTCGAACTGCCCGGTATTTTCGGCGTTGATCCGGAAATAGGTGGAAAGCTCCATCGGGCAGCGCACACCTTCCGGGATGTAGACGAAGGTGCCGTCCGAAAAGACCGCCGAATTGAGCGCGGCGAAATAATTGTCGTGCACGGGCACAACCTTGGCGAGCCATTTCTTGACCAGCTCCGGGTGCTCGCGAATCGCTTCGGAGATAGAGAGGAAGATCACTCCGGCTTTCGACAGCTCCTCGCGAAATGTCGTCGCGACGCTCACGCTGTCGAACACGGCGTCGACGGCAACCTTGCGCGCACCCTCGACCCCGGCGAGCACCTTCTGCTCTTCGATCGGAATGCCCAACTTCTCGTATACGCGCAGGATTTCCGGATCGACCTCGTCGAGCGAGCCGAGCTTTTCCTTGGCCTTGGGCTCGGCATAATAATAGGCGTCCTGATAATCGATCGCCGGGATGTTGAGCTTCGCCCAGTCCGGCGTCTCCATTTTCAGCCACCGGCGATACGCCTTCAGCCGCCATTCGAGCATCCATTCAGGCTCTTCCTTCTTGGCGGAAATGAAACGGACCGTGTCTTCGCTCAGCCCCTTGGGCGCGAAATCCTGTTCGATGTCGGACGACCAGCCGAACTCGTATGTTTCCGCCTTCTTGGCCGCCTCAAGGGCTTCTTCGTTCCGGAATTTCGTATCGTCGGTCATGCATGGGCACTTTCGGTAACAGGAGCGGCCAGCCCGGCAGGGCCGGTGCTGGAGAGGCTTGCAAGGCTGACATCGTTCAGCGCGCCGCGAACCGCATCGTTGACGATACCCCAGTGCGGCCTGACCTGGCAGGCATCTTCCAGACCGCAATCATGGCGACCCTTTTCGACACAGGCGGTCATCGCGATCGGGCCTTCTACGGCTTCGATAATATCGGCGAGACTGATCGCCGCGGCCGGCCGCGCCAGCTGGATACCGCCGCCCGCGCCGCGCATCGATATGAGCAGGCCGCCGCGCGACAGGAGGCTGATCAGCTTCTGGGTCGTGGGCAGCGGAATGCCCGTTTCCTCGGCCAGCTGCGTTGCGCTGGTCCGCGATCCGCCGCAATGCTGGGACGCGGCCCGCATCGTGACAATAGCATAGTCGGCCATACTCGAAAGGCGCATTGCGAATCCTCAAATCGGATTGATTCGTTCTGATTGACGATTTGGGCGCTTGGCCGCCAGAAATCAAGGCGCGAGAGAGCGAATAGCGATCCCGCCCTGAGCGCTAGGTATCGGAGATCAGCTTGCTGACCTTGCCAGCCAGTTTCTTGCGCCGCTCGGCCACTTCCTTGGACAATGTATCGGGCTCTTTGCTGATCTTGCCGGGCGTCACCCCGGTAAATTCCTTGATCTCGCGGATCAGGTGGGACTGGTCGTAAAAGGCATCTTCGAGCGGGGTGTCTTCATCGCCATCCTTGCGTACGAGGAGCGAGGCGGCGCGCAGTGCCCGGTATTTGCGTGCGAGAAGCTTGGGCGACGCGCCGTAGAAGCGCTTCGTCATACGCTCGACCTGACGCTTTGACAGGCCCGACTGGTCGATCAGGTCGTTGATATCGGGAGAAGCGCTGCCGGTCAGCCATTCATCGACCACCCGGGTGAACCAGATCGGCGAGGACTCGGCATTTTTCAGAAGCTCCCGCGCAAAGGCCTCTCCTATCGAGACTTTTTCCGCAAGGGTTCCGGCCGCGTCGATCGCGGCATGGGTCTCCATCACGCCGTCGCCGAAAATGGAAGCTGCATCGATCAGGCGATTCGTATAGCGTTCCGCATCGGCGCCCATCAGGCTGCCCCATCCGGCCGGTTGCAGCCCTATCCCGAAAATTTCCAGCGGCCCTTTGACATGGCCGATGGTCGGGCCCGTTGTCGGCCCGATAATCGTGACCGGCGCCGCGTCCAGATAGACGCCGTCATGAAACTCGTATCCGCCGCTTCCCTGCAACAGAAAACGAAGCTGCGCCCGGTCTGCACGTTCGGTCTGTGTGCTTTCGTCGATATCGGCGGCGAACAGATAGAAGGTCGAGACCAGCTCCTGCATATCAT
>JBPOET010000291.1:0-3271 GCA_051251675.1 Parasphingopyxis sp.
CCCATATAATTGTATGTGCCGAGCAGGATCGTGTCCTTGCCGTCGATCACCGCCTCGGTCGGCGATTTCACTTCGTCCATGACGATCGCAAAAGGATCGCGGACGCCGGTTGCCAGCAGGTTGGCGCGCTCCTGAATCAGCGGCGCAAATTTGTCAAACAGATCGGCAGCCCGCGGCTCTTCGGTTTCCGGGGCTATTGCCTGCTCGGTCGTGACATTCATGCTTTCGACTCCTCGACGGCGTCGACAAGTTGGCCAACGGTTTCGATCTCTGCCTGCTGGTTCATCGTGATGACGATGTCGAACTCGTCTTCGATCGAAGCCACAAAGTCCATTACGGTCAAACTGTCCCATTCCAGATCGCCAGCGAAAGTAGTGCTTTCTCCAAGCTCCACACCCTTGGCGTTAAATGGTTCTATCAAGGCTTCCACGGAAGCGAAGGTGGTCGCGCGGTCAGTCATAAAGCATCCCTAAAATGTATCAAAATGGCTTGCCAAGGGAATGCGGCGGTAAAACGGCAAAGCGATGACGACGGCGGCGCTTTGGAACTCGGCTCGGTTCGATGGTATGCAACCGATTCGGGCGGGGGGCCAACCATAATGACCGATGTCTTCATCAGCTATAAGCGCGAAGAACGAAACCGCTGCGTCGCCATCTATAACGCATTGCTCGACCTGCGGCTCTCGGTATGGTTCGATGCGCATATCGATCCCGGCACGTCCTTCGATCGGGAGATTGAGCGCGAAGTCCAACGGGCCAAAGCGATTCTGGTGCTGTGGTCCCGTCGCGCCAAGGAAAGCGATTGGGTTCGCGCGGAGGCGCGCCTCGGGAAACAGGGCAACCGGCTCGCTGCTGTCCGTCTCGACGACTGTATCTTGCCGCTCGAATTTGCATCGGTGCAGACAGTCGACCTGTTCGAAACGGATTCGATCAGAGGCAGCGAGGAATGGGCGCGGGTTATCGACAGGATCGGTGGCCTCGTAGGGCGGCCAGGGCTCGGCGATTTCGTCCGCTGTGAGCAATCGGCCGATGCCCGGCGCTGGCAGGCGTGGATCGACGGCTTTGCAGACGATCCATTGGTGCCGGTCGCCGAAGGCCGCCTCGAGGCGCTGCATATGGCCATGCCGCAAAGCAGCGACAAGATGCCCGGCGGCCGGAAAATTCCCGGCGCCGAATCCGGAGGCGGCAGTTCGGACATGCCCGTACAGGAGGAAGAGGCGGCCGAGAGCGATACTGCGGCGGACGTGCACGCGCAAAGGACCGCAACCGGAGCGGCGATCCCTGCCGAGCCTCCCCGCTGGCCGGTGGACGCCGCACCTTCCGAAGAGGGGCAAAACGGCGACGATCGCCGCGCCTATATTTTCTGGGCCCGGGCGCGCAAAATCGCGGAACGGACGACAATTTGGCAACGGGCTGCGGTCGGAGCGGCGCTGGCGGCTATATTGCTGCTATTTCTGTGGCCGTTCACCGGCGCGCAAAACGACGCGCGGGAGGTCGCAGCCGAAACAGCCGGCGAGGCGACGGATGAAACGCCTTTCGCGATCGATTGCGAGGCGATCGGCGATCCGGGCGAGCAAATCGTCTGCGATAGCGAAGAGCTTCGGGCGCTCGACCGCCAAACCGCAGAGCAATTCGGGGAAATGCGCGAGGGTGCCGACGAACAATTGAGGACGATGCTCGATACTGCCCAGAACGCCATGATCCGCCAGCGAAACAGATGCGAGACCACCGGCTGCGCACAGTCTGCCTATGAGGAATTTCAGGAACAGATGGCGCTGGCCGTCAACGGAGAAGATGCGCCGCTGGAAGAGGGCGAAGACGGAGAAAGTGCCGGCGAAGAGAATGTCGAGACAGTGGAAGAAGCGCCGCAGGAAACGGAAGGCGAGCGGCGACAAAGGCTGGCCATGTCGCTGGCCCGAAACAGGCTCTCGAGCGCGCGCTCCCATCTGGTTGCGCGGGGCGTGGCCGCAAGCGACATATCCACCTCGATAGTTACCGACAGCCTTGCAGGCGTCTCCACCGCCGACGGCGTCAGGGATCAGCAAGCCCGGAGGATAGAAATCACTTTCGGCCCCGATACGTCCGCACAAACGGACAGGGTGCAGCAACGCCAGGCCGGTGCGCCGCCGCCCCCGCCATGCGAGTCTGGCCCGTACCTCATTTTCTTCGACTGGGAAGATGCCGGCATCCGGCCCGATGCAGGGGCGATCCTGGACGCCGTTGCGGCTACCTACCAGTCAGGCCGGTGTCCGACGAGAATGTTGATGCAAGCGAACCTCTCCCCGACATGATGGCCGCGAGGGCCGTTCGACTACCGCAGCCAACCCTGTTCGCGATACCATCGGGCCGTGTCGGCAAGCCCGGCTTCATACGGAATCGAAGGCAGCCACATGTCTGCCGGAGGCGTGAGTGCGGGGTTCGCAACCCAGTCTGAGTGGCAGAAATAGCGAGCCCGGTCGGGCGTGAGCTTTGCGTTTTCGCCCCGGAACAGGCGGTCCAAACGCGCGCCGAGCCGTACGAGAGGCGCGGGCATCGATACTGCCCTGACCGATCGATCGACGGCGCGGCCCAGCGCATGGGCGAATTCGACATGGCTGAGGCCGTTGCGCGTCCCGTCATCGGGTTCGTAGAACGCGCTGATGGTCGCGTCCGACGCGATCGTCGCTAGGATGAGGCGGCACAGGTCCTCGACATGGATCAGCGACGTCCGGCCTTTTGGCGGCAGGATCACCAGGCCGCGCCGTGCCATAGAGAACAGCTCGAGCGTTTCGCGATCTCCGGGGCCATAGACTGCCGGCGGACGTAGGATCGTCCAGTCGAGGCCGGAGTCCTGCACGATCTTCTCGGACTCGGCCTTGGACCAGCCATAGTCCGAGACATCGGGTTCGCGGGCGGTGAGCGAGGAGATATGGATGAAGCGGCTGACCCGGGCCCGGCGCGCGGCGTCGATCATGTTTTGGGTGCCCTGTATGTTGGGGGCCGCGAAAGCGGTGCGATCGGCTGCCCGGATGGCACCGGCAATGTGGATGACGGCATCTGCGCCTTGCGCCAGGGTATGGAGGTTTTCGCGGTCTCCCAACGTGCCCGGAACCCAGTCCACGCCGTCACAGGCTGGTCGCTCCGTGCGGGTCAGGGCCCGGACGCGATGGCCCGCAGAAATTGCAAGCTCCAGCAAACGGCCGCCGACGAAACCGGTGCCGCCGGTGACTGCGTAGACGCTCAAAGCAGTACCATGTGATCCCGGTGGACGATCGCCGAGCGCGGCGCATAAC
>JBPOET010000292.1:0-3230 GCA_051251675.1 Parasphingopyxis sp.
CTATTCTCCCGTTCAATGTCGCGCTTTCATCGGAGCCCACAATCTGCCATGATTGCCGTTAACGTAAAGCATATTTGCACGGAGCAGCGAAAGCCCCATGTTCTTTTCCTTTGTCGACGAACTCCGATCCGCCGGTATCCAGGCCAGCCTGAAAGAGCATCTCACCCTGCTCGATGCGCTCGACAAGGAGGTCATCCGGCAGACACCCGAGGAATTCTATTTCCTCGCCCGCGCGACCTTTGTGAAGGATGAGGGCCTGCTCGACCGGTTCGACCAGGTGTTCGCGAAGGTCTTCAAGGGGATCGAGACCACCTATGGAGACGAAGCCGTCGAACTGCCCGAAGACTGGCTGCGCGCGGTTGCCGAGAAATATCTGACCGAGGAGGAGATGGCGGCCATCGAGAAGATGAGTTCCTGGGAAGAGATTATGGAGACACTCAAGGAACGGCTCGAGGAACAGAAGGAACGCCATGAGGGCGGCAACAAGTGGATCGGTACCGGGGGGACCTCTCCCTATGGCCATAGCGGCTACAATCCCGAAGGCGTACGGATCGGCGGCAAGGGCAAGCACGGAAAAGCCGTGAAAGTCTGGGAAAAACGCGAATTCCAGAATCTGGATCACACGAAGGAACTCGGGACGCGAAACATCAAGGTCGCACTCCGGCGCCTGCGCAAATTCGCGCGGGACGGGGCACAGGACGAACTCGATATCCGCTCGACCATCGACGGTACCGCACGCAAGGGCTGGCTCGACATCCATATGCGCGCCGAGCGCCGCAACGCGATCAAGGTGCTGCTGTTTCTCGATGTCGGCGGATCGATGGATCCGCATATCAAGCTGTGCGAGGAATTGTTCAGCGCCGCGACCAGCGAGTTCAAAAATCTCGAATTCTTCTATTTCCACAACTGCCCGTACGAGGGCTTGTGGAAGGACAATCGTCGCCGCTTTTCAGAGCGCACGCCGACCTGGGACGTGCTCCACAAATATGGCCATGACTATAAGCTTATCTTTATCGGCGATGCCTCGATGAGCCCCTATGAGATCACCCATCCGGGCGGTTCGGTTGAGCATTTCAACGAGGAAGCGGGTGCGGTCTGGATGCACCGGCTGACCAACACCTATCCCGCAGCCGCCTGGCTCAACCCCGTGCCGGAAGCGCAATGGGGCTATTCCCAGAGTACGAAAGTGATCCGCGAACTGATGAACGACCGGATGTACGGCCTGACGCTGGACGGACTGGATGACGCAATGCGTGAACTGACGCGGAAAGCATAAATATGACCCGTCTCCACTTCGAACGCCACATGGTTGCGCGGATCGGCTGGCTGCGCGCCGCCGTGTTGGGTGCCAATGACGGCATCGTCTCGACGGCAAGTCTGGTTATCGGCGTTGCGGCGGCCTCGGCCGGGCGCGGAGAGATTCTGGTCGCCGGGCTGGCCGGGCTGGTTGCCGGTGCGATGTCGATGGCGGCAGGCGAATATGTGTCCGTCAGTTCGCAATCCGATGCCGAGCGCGCCGATCTCGCGCGCGAGAAATGGGAACTCGAAACCGCTCCTGTTGCCGAACATGCCGAGCTCGCCGCGATCTATCGACAGCGTGGTCTCGACAAGGCCACGGCAGACATCGTTGCGACCCAGCTGATGGAAAAGGACGCGCTCGGTGCGCATGCGAGAGACGAGCTCGGTATCTCGGAAATCACGCAGGCACGGCCGATCCAGGCGGCGCTGACCTCTGCGGCGGCATTCACGGCAGGCGCCGCCGTGCCCGTCGTCACAGCCCTTCTCGTGCCGATATCGCTGATGATCTGGCTGGTCGCACTCTCATCCCTCGTTGCGCTGGCCGTGCTCGGCGCAACCGGTGCTCGCGCAGGAGGCGCGGCGCTCTGGCCGGCGACCGTCCGCGTTCTATTCTGGGGAACGCTGGCAATGGCTGCGACAGCGGGCATCGGATCGTTGGTCGGGGCGGTCATTTAGCGAATTCGCGATACGGCGAACCTAAAAGGCGTAGCCGCGTCCAAAATGGTAGCGGCGGTGCAGATTGTCTTCGAAATGGCCGAAGCCGAGCGAAAGGGAACCTTCTTTACCGATCGGAATGAGGGTCGATGCGCTCAGTCCGCGATATCCGTTTGTGCCGATCCCGAATGCGATTTCACCCTGGATTTGGCGGGCCGGCGCGGCATCCGGACCGTTCCCCAGCAATGATTCTGCATCGATGCGAGGCTCTTCGCTGGACGCGCTGATCTCCGCCACTTCTTCAGGAGACAGACGGTGGACGGCCTCGCCGGCTCCGCTCTCCCGAGACTCGGCAAAAGCGATATTCGGCGCGGCTGCCAGGATGATGGCCGAAACGAGAATGGCGGGTTTTGCTTTTACCATCGAACTAGCTTGCACGAGCCGAAATTGCTCCGAGCTGAACCGGCAGACTTTCGTCAGTAGCACAAACAGGAGATACGCTGTTCCGCCCATGCAGCTTCGTCAGGCAAGGCCAGCTCATTGAGATCGCCCGGCTCGGCCGCTCGATCGTCAACCCATTCGCGCAGCAGCGGGCTGCCGTTGATCACATCTATGGCGAGCACATCCTCGGTATATTCATAGGCGAAATCCTTGCCGCGCCAGAGAACATAGTCCGGGTAGAGCCGCCGGATCGCCTTGAACGCCAGCGCCTGGAGTCGCCAGGGCCGGAACCCCTCATGATCGTAGAAGCGGCTTTCGGGATGGATATGAACGCCGTGGCAGAGCTGCCCCGCATGTTTGTGGAAGGTTGGTTCGAACCAGATTTCGCGCAGCGCGCAGCCGCCCAGCCAGTCGGGCGCCAGCCGCTCCATCTCGGTCATCACCGCGCGCGCATCGATATCCGGGGCGCCGAAAATCTCCAGCGGACGCGTCGTGCCCCTGCCCTCGCTCAAGGTCGTGCCTTCGAGCATGACGGTGCCCGCATAGGAGCGGGCCATGGAAAGGTTCGGGGCATTGGGACTGGGATTGACCCAGAGCCGTTCGTTCAGCGGCCAACCGTAACCGGGATCGGTGGCGGGCCCCCAGCCTTCCATCTCGATCACCCGGTAATCGACATCCAGCTTCAGGGTATCGACAAACCAGCGCCCCATCTCACCCAGAGTGAGCCCGTGCCGCATGGGCATTTCGCCTGCGCCCACGAAACTTTCCCAGCCTTCGCGCAGAGTCAGACCCTCGACCGGGCGGCCGGCCGGATTCGGCCGGTCGAGCACCCATAC
>JBPOET010000293.1:0-3216 GCA_051251675.1 Parasphingopyxis sp.
GCCTGCACCTGTTTGGTGAGCTGGTCGACACGCATCTTGCCCGCGATCGGTTGCCCGCCGGTCATCGCGATGGCGTCGTTGACGAGGATTTTGTACGTTATGTTGACGCCGGCGGCGACGGCGGCGCGGATCGCCAGCAATCCCGAATGATAATAGGTTCCATCACCAAGATTCTGGAAGATGTGCGGTGTTTCGGTAAAGGGCGCGATGCCGATCCAGGGCGCCCCCTCGCCGCCCATCTGGAACAGGGTCGGCGTGTTCCGTTCCGGCAGGAAGGTTGCCATGCCATGGCAGCCGATGCCGCCAAAGGCGACACTTCCCTCCGGCAATTTGGTCGACTGGTTGTGCGGGCAACCGGCACAGAAGCTCGGCATTCTCGCAAGTGCCGCCGTCCCGGAAACACTATTGTCCCCGTCATTGCCGAGCGCCGCCATGCAGCCCAGGGCCTCGCCCTCGCCGACCAGCATCCTCAGCCGGTCCGCTATCACCTGCGCAATCGCGGCGGGCGCTAGCTCCCCCTCAGCCGAGAAGAGCGGCGCGCCCGTTGCATCACATTTGCCGATCAGCGCCGGATGCTCGGCCATGTTGACGAGCAGCCGTGCAATCTGGTCTTCGATGATCGGGCGCTTTTCCTCGACGACGAGAATTTCGCGATTGCCTTCGATAAATGCGGATATGCCCTCCGGCTCGAGCGGCCAGGGCATCGCAACCTTGTAGAGCGAAACGCCGAGCGCCTCGCACCGCGCGGCATCGAGACCGAGATCGTCCAGCGCCTGCATCACATCGAGAAAGCTCTTCCCGGTCGTGACGATCGCCAGATTCTTGCGGGAAGAAGAGAGTATTGCGCGATTCAGATTATTCGCGCGAACATAGGCCAGCACCGCCGGAATGCGTTCCTGATATTGCCGTTTCTCGGCAACCAGCGCCGGCACCATCCAGCGCGCGCTGCGCTTGCCATCGGTGTTTTGATCCTCAGGCAGGGTAATCTCGATCCGGTCGGGATCGATATCGACCGAAGCGCTGCTCTCGATGGTGTCAGTCACGCATTTCATGCCGACCCAGCAGCCCGAATGGCGCGACATGGCAAAGCCATGCAGACCGAAATCGAGATAATCCTGTACCGTTGACGGATTGAAAAAGGGCATGCCGAAATGGATGAAGGCGTGATCGCTCTGATGGGCGATGGTTGATGATTTCGCACCGTGATCGTCGCCGGCGAGAACCAGCACGCCGCCATGGGGAGACGCGCCCGAATAACTGCCATGTTTCAGCGCATCGCCGGACCGGTCGACTCCGGGGCCCTTGCCATACCAGATGCCGAAAACGCCATCATAGCGCGCATTGCCGAACAGGCCGACCTGCTGCGATCCCCAGACCGCTGTGGCGCCGAGATCCTCGTTGATGCCGGGCTCGAAATGGATATGATTTTCGCTAAGCAGATCCGGCACCTGGTTGAGGGCGATATCGTAGCCCCCAAGCGGCGAGCCGGTATATCCTGAGATGAAGCCGGCCGTGTTGAGCCCGGCCGCGACATCGCGCTGCCGCTGCATCATCGGCAAACGGACCAGCGCCTGCGACCCCGACAGGAAAACCCGCCCTTCGGTGCGCGAATAGCGATCTTCCAGCCGATATTCGGTGTCGACGGTGATTGGGCCTGTATCCGGCATGGCGATCAGGACGATCCTTCCGCATTCCGCTGGCGGGCGGCTTCGCCAGCCTCGATAACCGCTTCGACCAGCCCGTCATGACCCCAGACATCGCCTTCGCAAAACTCATTGGGAGACCATGTGTCGTCGAGCCGCTTTCCGCCGCAGCCGATTTCGACATCGAAATTTCCGGGTGACCGCATGTAGAAAGAGAGCATGCCATCGTTGCGATGGCGCCCGAGCGAACTGACGACGGCCGCACCCGATTGCTTGGCCCGGTCGAGCGCCATGCCGACATCGTCGATCGTCGCCATCTCGACCAGCATATGTTGCAGCGCGTTGCCGCCGCCCAGATCGACCATCGCCAGGCTGTGGTGCCGTTCGTTGCACCGCAGGAACTGGAGCGCGGCATCCGGGCCGTAACGGATATAATCCGACAGCTTGAATCCCAGGAGACGCGTGTAGAAATCGAAACAGGCCGGCTGGTCGTTCACGAACAGGTTGAAGTGGCCGACACCGAGATGCCCGGCGACAAATTCCAGCCCGGGAACGGGCGACGCGAACTTATAATCCGTCGTCGGGCCATAATAGAGCTCGATCGGATTGCCGCTTGGATCTTCGCAATAGGCAATGGCGGTAACCGCGCGGCCAAAGGCTTCATCGGGGCTACCTTCGCGAACCGCGACCCCCGCTTCGCGCAGTTCGGCAATACCGGCTTCGAGTTCGAGAGGTCCGTCCAGTTCGAGCCCCATATAAAGCAGGTCGCGCGAACCATCCGTCGGGTGGACCGCGATCCGCCACTGGCGCTCATCCATCTTCAGATAGACGCTGCCATCGGGCGCTGTGCCGGGCGTGCCGTCTGCCGCCTCGCTATCTCCAGGGCCGCCCCATCCTTCTCCCGGAATGGCGCGTGCCGGCATCATCCCCAGCACCTCTGTCCCGAAGGTCAACCAGGCATCGGGGTCGGTGCTGCCAATGCCGATATAGCCGAGCGATTTGATCTTCATTGCTGCATTTCCTTTTCCGTGGGGACGCCGGCCCCTGCTGGAAACCAGCATGGCAGGGCGACATCTTCGGCGAGTTGAACGAATGTGAGATTGACAGGTGCCCCGATCCGCACGGCATCGGGGTCGATCCCGCCGATGGAATCGCCCTTCGGATCGCTGAGCGCACCGACGATCCGCAGGCCGGGAAAATCGTCGGGTTCGACGACCGCCACGACATAGGGTCCGATCTCTGCAAAGGCGGGAAGCAAGGGGGGATGCGGTATCGTGTAGGACCAGATCGTTGCCCTGCCCGAGGCCTGCTTCCAGCCAAGGTCCATCGACTGGCACGCCGGGCACATGGCCCGCGGAGGATGCTGGACATGGCCGCAATCGTTGCAATTCTGGACGAGCAGCCGCCCGTCCGTACATCCTTGCCAGAATGTGCGATCGACCGGATCGTCCGTTGTCGGAAGCGGGATGGATTCAATCATGCCCGGTCATCCACGATACAGGAGCTTCCAGTCGAAGCAGACCGACGGTTTATCTGCCCCCACCACATGGATTGCGACGCCTACGGTCAGCAT
>JBPOET010000294.1:0-3215 GCA_051251675.1 Parasphingopyxis sp.
GTCCAGATATCGCGCGGCGTTGCGGTCTCCTCGGCGTCGTCTTCGCGGGTCCAGTTGCGGATGAACTCGGCGAAGGGGTCGGGTGGTTGTTCGATCCAGAGGATACGGACATCGTCGCTGGCCACTTCGGCGCGGCTGGCGGCTTCGGCAATGGCGTCGTCGAGATTGCCGAACTGATCGACCAGCCCGAGCTGGCGCGCGGTCGCTCCGGCCCAAACGCGACCTTCGGCAAGTTCGGCGATCCGTTCGCGCGGCATGTTGCGATTCTCGGCGACCAGCGTCAGGAAACGGCGATAGATATCTTCGGTGCCGGATTGGAAAAGACGCTGCGTTTCCGGCGCGAGGCCGCCAAAAATGTCGGGTTCCCCGGATAGCGGCGTGGTCCTGACGCCATCCGATCCGATATCGAGCTGGTCGAGCGTGCCTTCGAAGGTCGGGACTATGCTGAATACGCCGATCGACCCGGTAATCGTGCCGGGTTCGGCGAAGATATAATCGCCTGCCGTCGCCACCCAATATCCGCCCGATGCAGCCAGATTGCCCATCGAAACAATAACCGGGATATCGCCTTCTGCCTCCGCAGCCGCGAGTATGGCGCGCCGGATCCGCTCGGACGCCAGGGCAGAGCCGCCGGGCGAATCCACGCGTACGACCAGCGCCGAAAAATCATGATTCCGGGTGGCCTCTTCCAGCAGGGTGGCGATGGTTTCTCCGCCGGCGGTGCCCGGGGGCGCTTCGCCGTCGACAATCGTGCCGGCCACGGTGACCACGCCGATATTGGTGCCGCCGCCCGAACGCGGATTGGCGGCGATCCAGTTGGCGAGGCGGATCGACTGGAAGCCGGTCTTGTCGTCTTCGCCGGAAACTTCGGCAAGACGCGCCTGCCACTCCAGCCGCGTACCGACATGATCGACCATGCCGGCGTCGCGGGCGGCGGTTGCCAGATTCCCGTTGGCCGCATCCACCGTGTCGGCCGGCGTTGCGATGATCGCGTCGAGATTAGCGTCTGGGCGGGCTTGCGTGACATCCTCGCGCCAGGCTTCGAACAGGGTGTCGGCGAGCGCCTGGTTCGCTTCGCGCGATTCCGGGGACTGATCGGACCGGCTGAAAGGCTCGACGGCGGATTTATAGGTTCCGGCCCTGAAGATATTGGCTGTCACGCCGAACCGGGTCAGCATGTCGCCGAAATAGAGTCTGTTGCCGCCGGGCCCCAGGATGAGCGCGCCGCCCATCGGATGAACCCAGACTTCGCTGGCATGGGCCGCCAGCGCATAGCCGTCGTCGCCATAACCGGTGGCATAGGCGATCACCGGCTTGTCCGCATCGCGCACTGTTTGGATCGCATCGCCGACCCGGGCGATGGCGGTTTGTCCGCCGCCCAGAAAGCCGTCGAGATCCAGAGCGACAGCGGTTACCCGGTCGTCGGTCGCGGCGCTTTCCAGGGCCTGGACGATATCGCGAAGGCGGTGCTGGGGAATGGTTTCGCCGCCGGTCAACGTGTCGAACGGGTTTATCTGTTCGGGTTGCTCGACAATTACACCTTCAAGATTGAGGTGGAGCGCGCCCGTCCCGGGTACGACCGGGTTGGGGCTCGATGTCAGAGCGGCATAGAGCAGCCCGAAAAACAGCAGAAGAAGCAGCAGGACGAGGCCATCTTTGATCCCGACCAGTATTTTCCAGGCACCGCTCAACAGCCGCATCACATGCTCCTTATCATTCACCAAACGCTATTTAGGGATGGAAGCGGTCGGAAACAAATCGCCTTCGCCCGGCGGTATCGGTGTTTCTACCAGCGTATGAGGCGCGGCACGAACAGGCGGCCAGCCAAGGTCGTCGCTGCGATCGCCAATGTGTACCAAAGGCCGATATAGACAAGGTCATTATAGGGGCAATGTAACGAATAGGCGAGCGTGCCCAGGCTCCCCGCGGCAAGGCCGGTCACCGTGCCGGCGCGTTCCGGCGAGGTCGGCGCGCCACGCCGCAGCCACAGGGTCAGCACGGCACCCAGAATAAGGCCAATACCGATCGAATAGGTCAGGCATTCCATGCCGTCCCGCGGGTGCAGTCGCTCGGCAACGGGCGTGTTGCCGACCAGTGCCGCGATGGCTGCAGTCACGGGGACGATCAGCGCGGCAGCTGCGGTCCACCTCCAGCCCGTCCTGCTCGTGCCGACCGCTGGCCGGGCCATACTGGTTGCTGCGCTCAGGCTTGCCGCGCCGAGCACAAGCAGCAGGCCGGAGCGGATAAGGAACATGGGGTCGGTCGCCGTCGCATCCAGAAAATGATTGCGGAACCCAAGTGTGGCGACAACGAAAATGCCACCGGCCAGCGTCAGAACGGCCATGCCGCCAATCGCATAAGCTGCGTTGAGCGGCTTTACCGGTGTCAGCTCTTCGGTAAGGCTATCGAGATCAAGACCCGTCGACATCATTCTTCCTCAATCGCCGCGGCCATGCGTTTCATGCCGCGGTGAATATTCACTTTGACCAGCGATTGGGACTGGCCGGTTTTTTCCGAAGCTTCCGCGATCGTCAGCCCCTCAATCTTTACAAGCTTGATTGCAAGTGCCTGTTTCTCCGGGATCAGCCCCATCAGTCGCTCAAGCCCGATCTTCGCGGCGATGGCCGGGTCGGACGGGTCTGCCGCCAGCTCTTCGTTTAGCTCCACCTCTTTGTTGCGATACGCTTTGCGCAGATGATCGATCCAGCGATAGCGGGCGATTGCCGCCAGCCAGGGCAGGAAAGAACGCGACGGATCATAGGATGCGCGTTTGCGGTGGAGGGAGATCAGCGTGTCCTGCACGAGGTCTTCCAGTATATGCGGCCCGATCTTGCGCGCATAATAGCGTCTGAGCCATGTTTCGCATTCGCCGAGCAGCGCGCGATAGGCCGCTTTGTCGCCTTTCTGGGCCAGCGCCATGAGGCGCGCCAATGTTTCATCGTCGGCAACCACATTGTCGATCTAGCATGCCAATCCGCGCTGTGCAGCCTCCTTGTCGTCCGGGGGAAAAGGGGTGGGGAACCGCCGGCCTGGTTGCGACCGATGGACTGCGACCGCCATGCGGTTCCCCGGCCCTCGACCGCCCGATTGCGCGGGGAGGCATATGTCGCGCGCTCGGTTCCGCATCGCTTGCAAGGGGGCAGCTGGCAAGCCTTCCAGAGATGTGTCGATCGAGGGGAAACAGAATTGTTCATGATATTTGCGTGATGCAGGCC
>JBPOET010000295.1:0-3205 GCA_051251675.1 Parasphingopyxis sp.
ATCTTGAAATCGCTGGCGTCTTCGCGCAGCCCGTCAAGATCGCGGTGAAAGGGCAGAATCAGCGGGCAGGTTTCGGCGATGTGCAGATTTTCCGGCGTGATTGTCAGCCCCTGGCCGCGCAGCTTTGCCAGCTCTTCGCGAAGATGCCAGGGGTCAAGGACTACTCCATTGCCGATGATCGAGAGCGTGCCGCGCACGATGCCCGACGGCAGCAGGGAGAGCTTGTACACCTCGTTGCCGACGACCAGCGTATGACCGGCATTGTGACCGCCCTGATAGCGGACGACGACATCGGCTCGGGATGACAGCCAGTCGACGATCTTTCCCTTGCCCTCATCGCCCCATTGGGCGCCGATAACGGTTACATTGGCCATGCGGATCTGCTTTCGCTTGCTGGTTACGCCCTGCTCCTAATTGCCCAGGGCGGGCACGTCCACGTCCTGTTCAACAGGCGCTGGACAGGTCGGGGTTTATAGTGGCTCCGGCGTGCCGTTTATCAGTTGATGGGTGCAGTCCAGCCCGTCGGCCGTGTCCGTATCGGTGAGCGCGGCAACGGTGCGCCAGCCTTCGGACCGCAGCCGGGCGGCAAGAGCCGAGTCGGTTCCCAGCGGCATGAACAGGCGTTTTTTGTCTTTCCCGCCAAGCCCGGCATCGACCAGCGGATCGAGGTAGAGAGAAAAGCCCATCGCGGCTTCCTCAGCGCCATCGGCATGGCAGATGGTGTAGCTGCCGCCTCGGCCGAGCTCGCCGGCCATATCGGCGCCGAACAGGGAGAAGCCGAGCCAGCTCTGATATTCGAAGCCATGGCGCTCCGTGGGGTCGAGGGTGATCGCGGCGCGGCCTTGCAGCGCGTCGGCGATTTCTGCGATCCCGTCCAGCCGGGATCGCAGGACACCGCCGGCATCGATGGCGCGCATCCGCTCCATCGCCATGTCCAGCGGCCCGGCGGCATGGACCAGCGGCAGATAGGCATTCGCGCCCAGGGCTGCGATCGCACCGGCATCTTTCTCGTCAAGTTCGGCGCGGACCGAATCGACGAGACCGGGATTGAGCGGGAAGGGGCCCGCAGCCAGCGTCGGGACAAGATCGGGCAAGGTGAGGTCGATCGTGATTTCGGCAACGCCAGCCGCTTCGAGCGCGTCGACGGCCATGGACAGGATCTCGCTTGCCGCAGCCACGCTGTCGCTGCCTACAAGCTCGGCGCCGGCTTGGAGCAGCTGCCGTTCGGGGCGCAACTGGGTCGCGCGCAGTTTCAGCACCTCGCCGCCATAGGCGAGCCGGAGCGGCCGGGGCCGTCCGGCCATCCGGGTCGCGGCAATCCGCCCGACCTGCGCCGTTATATCGGGCCGCAAGGCCAGCGTGCGACGCGAGACCGGATCGATGATCCGGAGCAGGTCCTGCGCGCCATCTGATTTGAGCTGGCCGACCAGCCCTTCCTCGAATTCGGCAAGCGGGGGAGACACCCGTTCATAGCCATAGGATGCCACGCTATCCATGATCGAACGCAGCAGGCGCGCGGCGGCCTCCGCCTCTGGCGGAAGCCGGTCGCGCAACCCTTCGGGAAGGAGGCCGGGCGGTATCTTGCTCATGGCCGTGTCATAGCCCCTTTACTGCCTGTCTAGAAGCTTAGCGTCTTGACGGTCTTCACGCCTTCAAGATTGCATACCTCCAACAAGATCGGTTCATCGACATGCTGGTCCACCGACAGCAGGAGCACAGCATCTCCGCCGCCATCGCGGCGACCGAGATGGAAGTTACCGATATTGACACCTGCTTCGCCCAGAGTCGTACCGATCCTGCCGATAAAGCCGGGCGCATCTTCGTTGACGACATACAGCATGTCGCCATCGAGATCGGCCTCGATCTTGATCCCGAACAGTTCGACCAGGCGAGGGGCGTCTTCGCCGAACAATGTTCCGGCTACCGATTTTTCGCCTTCGTCCGTCATCACAGCGACACGGACCAGCGTGTGATAAACGCCTTCGCGTTCATGCCGGATTTCGCGGACATCGAGCCCGCGTTCCTTCGCCAGATACGGCGCGTTGACCATATTCACGGAATCGGAATAGGCCCCCATGAAGCCGGCGAGCACAGCGCCGGTGATCGGCTTCTGGTTCAGTTCGGCGGCTGCGCCTTCGACCTCGATCGAAATGCCCTTTACCGCGTCATGCGCCAGTTGTCCGACCAGCGAGCCGAGTTTCTTGGCAAGCGCCATATAGGGCTTGAGTTTCGGCGCTTCTTCGGCCGTGAGCGACGGCATGTTGAGGGCATTGGTCACGCCGCCGTCAAGCAGGAAATCGGCCATCTGTTCCGCCACCTGGATCGCAACATTGACCTGGGCCTCGCTTGTCGACGCACCCAGATGCGGGGTCGAGATCAGGCCAGGCGTGCCGAACAGCGCATTTTCCCTGGCTGGTTCCTCGGCAAACACATCCAAGGCTGCGCCGGCTACATGGCCGGTTTCGAGCGCCTCCTTCAGCGCGGCTTCGTCGATCAGCCCGCCGCGCGCGCAATTGATGATGCGCACGCCCTTTTTTGTTTTGGCCAGCGCTTCGCGCGACACGATGCCCCGCGTCTGATCGGTAAGCGGCGTGTGCAGCGTGATGAAATCCGAACGTTCGAACAGTTCGTCGAGCGCAACCTTTTCAATGCCGAGTTCGACGGCCCGCTCTTCGGTCAGGAAGGGGTCATAGGCGATGACCTTCATCTTCAGGCCGTGCGCGCGATCGGCGACGATCGAGCCGATATTGCCGGCGCCGATAAGGCCCAGCGTCTTGTGGGTCAGCTCGACGCCCATGAATTTGGACTTTTCCCATTTGCCGGCCTGGGTTGATGCGTCGGCCTGGGGCAGCTGGCGGGCGAGAGCGAACATCATCGCAATGGCGTGTTCGGCGGTTGTGATCGAGTTACCGAACGGCGTGTTCATCACGACGACGCCCTTTGCCGAGGCGGCGGGGATGTCGATATTGTCGACGCCGATCCCGGCCCGACCGACCACTTTCAGATTCGTAGCGGATTCGAGGATCTTCGGCGTGAGCTTGGTCGAGGAACGGACAGCCAGGCCATCATATTTGCCGATGATCTCGGCCAGTTCCTCCTTGGAAAGACCGGTGATTTCATCGACTTCTACGCCGCGCGCACGGAAAATCTCGGCGGCCTTGGGGTCCATTTTATCGGAAATAAGCACTTTAGGCATGATAGTGTC
>JBPOET010000296.1:0-3203 GCA_051251675.1 Parasphingopyxis sp.
GCACAATCCTTCCCCTCAAGGTGTGCAGCGGGGAACCTCCCTGAACCACGGCCGTAAGGCGCGGGTTCCGTAAGGAAGGTTGCTAAGCTATTCAAACGGGTCTTGTCATCTGGGTAGTGGGTTTTGGGTAACAATAAGTTTACTCCTGTGACGATCCGGCAACAGCTTAGATGCTTGCGGCGCGCACCCGGCGCGCCTAGAGACGCGGCTTAACATTGGCCCCTTTCCGGACCCGATAACCATGCGTCTTTCCCGCTATTTCCTCCCCGTTACCAAAGAAACCCCCGCCGATGCCGAGGTTATCAGCCACAAGCTGATGCTCCGCGCCGGGCTTGTCCGCCAGACTGCGGCCGGCATCTATGCCTGGCTGCCGCTCGGGCTTCGCGTCCTGAAGAAGATCGAACGGATCGTTCGCGAGGAGCAGGACAGGGCAGGTGCGGTTGAGCTGCTGATGCCGACGCTGCAGTCCGCCGATTTGTGGCGCGAGAGCGGGCGCTACGATGCCTATGGCCCGGAAATGCTGCGGATCGAAGACAGGCAAGGACGCGATCTGCTGTACGGCCCGACCAATGAGGAAATGATCACTGCGCTCTTCAAGGACGGTGCGAAAAGCTATCGGGATCTCCCGCGCATGCTTTATCACATCCAGTGGAAGTTTCGCGATGAAACCCGGCCGCGCTTCGGCGTGATGCGGGGCCGCGAGTTCCTGATGAAGGATGCGTACAGCTTCGACCTCGACGAGGCGGCGGGACGCATCAGTTACAACAAGCAGTTCGTTGCCTATTTGCGCACCTTCGCGCGGATGGGGCTGCGCGCCATTCCGATGCAGGCCGATACCGGCCCGATCGGCGGCGATCTCAGCCATGAATTCATCATCCTCGCGCCATCGGGCGAAAGCGAGGTCTTCTTCCACAAGAGCTGGGAAGAGGCGCGTTCGGTGGAGGACTACAATGTTGCAACCGACGACACCGAAGCCTTGCAGACGTTCGTCGACAGCATGACCGCAGAATATGCGGCGACCGACGAAAAGCGCGACGAAGCTCGGGAAGCCGAAATGGGCGATGATCTGCTCAGGTCCCGCGGTGTCGAGGTTGGCCACATCTTTTTCTTCGGCGACAAATATTCGAACGCCATGGGCCTCAAGGTGTCGGGCAATGACGGTTCGATGGTGACGCCCGTCATGGGTAGTTATGGCGTCGGCGTCTCGCGGCTGGTCGGTGCGATCATCGAGGCTAGCCATGATGATGACGGGATCGTCTGGCCGGAAGCGGTTGCGCCTTACAAGGTCGGGTTAATCAACATGCGCGCCGATGACGCGGATTGCACGGCGGCGGCAGACGATCTGTACGCCAAGCTGGAAGCTGCGGGTATCGAGGTTCTTTACGACGACCGCGATGAACGGGGCGGGGCGAAATTCGCGACGATGGATGTGATCGGATTGCCCTGGCAGCTCGTTGTCGGGCCGCGCGGCCTGAAGAACGGTGTTGTCGAGTTAAAGTGCCGTTCAACCGGAGAACGCGAAGAGGTGGCTCCCGAGGTCGCTTTGGAGAAACTTGCATGATCCTCTCCCGCCATGAGCGGATGATAGCGAAACGCTATCTGCTGCCCGGCAAGGGGGAGCGCTTCATCTTCGTCGTTGCCTCGATCAGCTTCGTCGCCGTTATGCTGGGCGTCATGGCGCTGGTCGTGGTGATGAGCGTGATGAACGGGTTTCGCGCCGATCTGTTCGACAAGATTGTCGGGCTCAACGGCCATGCGGTGATGCAGGGCTATAGCGGCCGCCTGCCGGACTGGCGCGAGATACTGGAAGAATCGCAGGAGCTGGAGGGAGTCGTTTCGGCGACGCCGCTGATCGAACAGCCTCTGATGGCCAGCTATAGCGGCCGGGTCGAAGGCGTATTGGCGCGTGGGATGCGGGTCGAGGATATCCGGTCCAATGAGCTTATCAATTCGAATATCGTTGCCGGAGACATGGCGCAGCTGACGCCGGGCAGCAACAATGTGGCCATCGGTTCGCGCCTGGCGACGGCGTTGGGCGCGGTGACCGGCGGTCAGATCAGCCTGATCTCGCCGCAGGGCCGGACAACGCCGTTCGGAACCGTACCGCGCATCGTGTCATACGATGTGGCGGCGATCTTCGAGATTGGCATCTACGATTTCGACAAGGCGTTCGTGCTGATGCCGATGGAGGATGCGCAGACCCTGTTAATGCTCGACGATGCCGTAGGCATGATCGAATTCGATACGATCGATCCCGAAAATGTCGGTGAGATACTGGAACCCTTGGCCCGCAACTATGCGGGACAAGGCGTGCTGACCGACTGGCGCGAGATGAACACCCAGCTGTTCGATGCGCTGGCGGTGGAGCGGGTCGTGATGTTCTGGGTGCTGTCGCTGATCATCCTAGTCGCCGTGTTCAACATTCTCTCCTCTCTGATCATGCTGGTGCGCGCCAAGACGCGCGACATCGCGATCCTGCGGACAATGGGCGCATCGCGGCGGTCGATGATGAAGATATTCCTGACGATCGGCATGACGACGAGCGGCCTGGGCACGCTCGCAGGCCTTGTCCTCGGCTTTGTCCTGCTTCGCTATCGCCAGGGCGTCGTGAATGTCGTGCAGACGGTGACCGGGCAGAATCTCTGGGATCCGTCGATCCGTTTCATCACGGAGCTGCCGGCCCGCACCGATCCGTTCGAAGTGCTCGGTATCGTTGCGCTCGCGATGGGCTCGGCCTTTCTCTTCACGCTTTACCCCGCCTTCAAGGCGGCGAGTACCGACCCGGTTCAGGTGCTGCGTTATGAGTGAGGCCGTCCTCGAGGTCCGCAATCTCGCACGCAGTTTCGAACAGGGTGGCGTGAAGATCGAGGTGCTGCGCGGCGTCGATATCCGCATCGAAAAGGGGGAGATCGTCTCGCTGCTCGGTCCGTCCGGCTCGGGCAAATCGACCATGCTCCAGGCCGTGGGCCTGCTCGAAGGCGGCTTTAGCGGCTCGATCAGCATCGACGGCGAAGAGGTTGCGAGCCTTGAAAATGACGCGCGCACCCGTATCCGGCGCGATCATCTGGGCTTTGTCTATCAGTTCCATCATCTGCTGCCCGACTTTTCCGCCCGGGAAAATGTCGTCATCCCGCAGCTGATCAAGGGAACGACACCCGCAGCGGCGGACAAGCGCGCAGGTGAATTGCTGGAGCGGCTCGGCC
>JBPOET010000297.1:0-3193 GCA_051251675.1 Parasphingopyxis sp.
GATCTGAAGGACCTCGACCTTCCCGACTGGCTCTCCACCGCAATAGGATAATATCGACCATGATCACCCGGCTCGCGGCCCTGTTGTCGCTCCTGTTTATCGCCATCCCCGCCCAGGCGCAGGATGCCCAACCGCTGGGCACAATGACGCCGATCACCATCGGCACGAGCTACAGCTTCAGGTCCGAAGTGCTGGACGCGGAGCGGACGATCAATGTCTGGCTGCCGGCCAGCTATGCCGAAAATCCCGAACGGCTCTATCCGGTGCTCTATGTGATCGATGGCGGCGCCGAGCAGGATTTCCACCATATTTCCGGCCTCGCCCAGCATGGTGCGATCAGCCGCACTTTCGACGAGATGATCGTGGTCGGTATCGAAACCGAGAGCCGGCTGCTCGAGCTGACAAGCCCGGCAAGCGATCCGCGCTATCCCGACTATATGGAACCCAATGGTGGCGCGGCCGATTTCCGGCGCTTCATTCGCGACGAGGTAATCCCGCGCATCGCAGCCAATTATCGCGTTTCAGGCGAGGCGGCGCTGATCGGGGAGTCGCTGGCCGGGCTGTTCGTCGTCGAGACATTGCTGCGTGCGCCCGATCTGTTCGCCAGCTATATCGCGATCAGCCCGAGCCTGTGGTGGGATCAGGCGTCGCTGGTTGCCGATGCGGCCGCACTGATGCGGCAGGAGGGTCACCAGACAGGCAATCGCCGCCTCTATCTGACTATGGCCAATGAGGGCGGAACTATGCAGGCGGGGCTCGAATCCCTGCTCGCCGCGCTGGAGAGAGAGGCGCCGGCAACGCTGCGCTGGACCTATGTCGCGCGGCAGGACAGCGAACATCATGGCAGCATCTATCATGTCGCCGCACTCGACGCGCTGAGAGTGCTGTACGGCCATGCAGAACGCACCGGTTCGCCGAGCGACGCAGTCTGGCTGTTCGAAGGCGAAGTGCCGCCGCTGAGCGAGCTGGCGCAGCGCAGTATCGAAGGAGAGTGTAACGCAGATACGGCAATCCGCACCAGCCTTGCCGCCATCAACCGTGACCCCGCCCGGTGGCGCGGCGTTTGCGTTTCTGTAAAGCTCGGCCCTGACCGGCCCGCCGCGGGCAATATGACGCAAGCGGGGACGGACGAACCCGTTACCCCATAGGCTGGAAAACCCCCCTTATTGGTCGAGGCTACTGCCCGGCGCCATCCATTGCAGCTGCACGCGATCCGCAGGCGCGGCCCCTTCGACCCGCACAGCATCGACCCCGGCTTCGCGCAACAGGGCGATGACCGTTTCGGCCTCGCTGTCCGCCCCGGTCACGCCGACCGGCGCGGCGATCCGTAGCGCCGCCCAGTTGGCAAGCGCGATGCCGCGACGCCCGACCGCATCGGGTTCGCCATCGGCGAAAGTGATTTCCGGCAGCGCCTTGGCGGGCGGGATGACTTGGACGTCCCAGTCTTCAGCCCGGGCATTGGCCCGCTGTTCAAGCGCATAATAGGTTTCGAGCTCGGCCCCGGGCAACGCCCGCACACGGACAACGGCCCGGCGCGCATTGCGGTCCACCGTCACCTCGTCGGCATCGACGCCTGCTATCAGCGCCAGCCGGTCGGTCAGATTCTCTATCTCTTCCTGCGTGGCCGCCGCCTGTTCGCGCATGCGTGCCAGCGCCAACTCGGCCCGATCGGTCGTGCCTTCGGTATCGACCTGATATTGCCTGAGGTCGACGACAACCGAGCGGCCGAGCTCGCGTTCCAGCGTACGCTGCGCGCGCTCCCGCGCCCCGCCCACGATTTCCGGCGTCAGCACCGAAGCGCTGAGCGTGATCGGATCCGTGCTGAAATCGAAATCGAGCTGGGAAATACGGGCGTCGTCTCCAAACTGATCATTGACCATGGCCTGCGCCTGTCGCGTGGCATTGGCTTCCCAGGCAATCTGCCGCAGCGAAAAGCCCAGCGGAATGGCGAGCGCTATGAACACGCCTATGATCACCACCGATTGGGCGGCCGTCTGTTTGCTGGAAAGATAGGTGCTGAAGCCATAGGTGCGGGCCATCACCGCGGCCGTCAGCGCAATGGTCGTAAGGTTGGTGAAAAACAGGAAAAATGCCCCGCCGAACACCGCCCAGTTAAACGTCGCCAACCCGAAACCGATGGCGGCGAGCGGCGGCATCAGGGCGGTGGCGATTGCCACGCCGACAATCGTGCCATCGCGCCCCCGGATCATCGCATAGGCGCCGGCCAGCGCCGAAAACAGCGCGACGCCGAGGTCGAAAAGATTGGGCCGGGTGCGCGCCGCAATCTCCGTGGTTATCGTCTGCAATGGCGACATGGCGACGATGAACGCACAGAAGAGAATCGCAATAATCGTGCCCAGAGCCAGCGCCTTGCCCGCTTCCCGGAGCCAGCGATAATCCGCGATGGCCAGCGCGAATCCGATGCCCAGAATCGGCCCCATCAGCGGCGACAGCAGCATCGCGCCGATCACGACGGCCGGCGACGACAAGAGCATGCCGAGGATCGCGATGCCCGCCGACATGCAGGTCATGAACGCATAGCGCGGCGTCCATCCGGATTCGCCGCGCACCTTTTCGATCACCGCGACCTGGTCGATCTCCCGACAAACCATCCGCCACCAGCGCCGGACAAGCGCTATCGAGCCGCTGATCGGATCGCGATTGACGGCTTCGCCCTGTTCAGCATTGTCCATGATTTGCGCGCCTTTCGACCGAAAGGGGCGTTATAGGCGCGCCAGCGACAAGCGACAATTCGGACCGGCCCGGAAATAATAATTGATATTAGCTATTGATTATCATAAAACTGTTATACAAATGCGATACAGTAGCATCAGGGAGACAGACTATGGCACGCCCCCAGACCGATCATGAAGCAACCGCCGAGAAACTGCTCGAAGCCGCCGAGCAGCTGATCCGCGAACGCGGGCCGGTTTCTCCGAACGTTACCGATATCGCCAACGCCTGCGGCATGTCGCAATCCAACGTCTATCGCTTCTTTCCCAGCAAGGAAGCCCTGTTCGAAGCGTTTGCCGAACGGTGGTTCCGCGAACTGGACGATACCATGGAGGAGGTTGTCGCCAGCGATTTGCCCCCGCGTGAAAAACTCTATCAGTTCTTCGCCCGGCGCTTCGCGATCAAACGCGCCCGTTACGAGGAAGACCGCGACTATTTCTTGGCCTGCATGATGCTGGGC
>JBPOET010000298.1:0-3187 GCA_051251675.1 Parasphingopyxis sp.
CTCCATCTGTTGCGCCGCAACCTTGATTGCCAGGTGCTGCTGTTCAACAATGAAATTTACGGCCTGACCAAGGGCCAATATTCGCCGACATCGCGACCCGGCACGCGCAGTCCCTCCACGCCATTCGGCTCGGTGGACCGCCCGGTCAATCCCTGTGCTTTCGCGCTTGGATCCGGCGCCCGGTTCGTCGCGCGCGGCATCGATGTCAACAAGAAGCTGACGGACGCGTTCAAGGCTGCATACGCCCATGAAGGTACAGCTTTTGTCGAAATATTTCAAAACTGTATCGTCTATAATGAAGATGTGTTCTCAGATTTTACGGACAAGAAGACCGCGCCCGATACGCAGCTTTGGGTAGAGCATGGCGAACCGCTGCTTTTCGCCAATGGCACCAAGGGCATTGCGATGGATCCCGCGCTGTTCGGCGCCCGGGTCGTCGATGTCGTCGACGGCGACTGGGAAGCGGCGGGCGTGCTGCGGCACGACCAGACCAACCGCGCGCTGGCGAATATGCTCGTAGAGATGCCTTTCGGAGACTATCCGATGGCGCTGGGTGTGATCTACGACGATCCGCGCCCGACGTTCGACGGCGCCGTGGTGGAGCAGAATGCGGCTGCCTCTGAAGGCAAGTCGGACGACCTCCAGGCGCTGATCGAACATGGCCAGACCTGGAAGGTGGGCAAATAGCCGGATTTTTTGCCTGCCGGATAATGTGGTGACATGACTTCACCCGCGATCGTCTGGTTTCGGCGTGACTTGCGTTTGTCGGATCAGGCGGCGCTTGCCGAAGCGGCATCGCGGGGGCCTGTCATTCCGGTCTATATCCTCGATGACGAAACGCCCAAGCACCGTACAATGGGCGCGGCCTCGCGCTGGTGGCTCCACCATTCCCTGCAATCGCTGGACGAAAGCTTGCGAGAGAAGGGATCGCGCCTGATCCTGCGGCGCGGCGCGAGCGCCGATATCCTCGCCGATCTCGCGGCATCGACGGGTGCGTCGGAAATCCATGCGCTGCGCCATTACGAACCCTGGTGGCGCAATGCGGAACGGGATCTGCAAGCAGCGCTGCCGGACGGTGTCGATCTGTGCCTTCATGACGGCAACTATCTGATGCCGCCGGGCTCGGTCATGACCGGCAGCGGCGCCCCCTACAAGATCTACACGCCCTTCTGGAAGGCACTGCGCGAGCACATGCCGCCGGGCGAGCCTGTACGGACGCCGCAGACGATCGACGCGCCGGACCAATGGCCGGAGAGCGGCACTCTGGACGATTGGGAGCTGACGCCCTCCAACCCCGACTGGGCAGTCGGTTTTGCCGATCACTGGACACCGGGCGAGGAGGGCGCGCGGCGCAACGTCGATGCTTTTATCGACCGGGCGACAAGCTATGACGATCGTCGCAACCTGCCTTCCGAAGCGGGAACTTCGCGTCTCTCTCCGCATCTTCATTTCGGCGAAGTCTCGCCCGCCTATGTCTGGCACAGGGTATCGGGGCGGGGCCGTGACGTCACGGTCTATCAGAAAGAGCTGGTTTGGCGGGACTATGCACAGAATGTCATCCGCCAGTTTCCCGAATATGGGAGTAAGGGCTATCGCGACCAGTTCGACGCTTTTCCATGGCGCGATTTTCGCTCGTCGACGGTGCGCGGCGAATTCGACCGCTGGTGCGAGGGGAGAACCGGCTATCCGATCGTCGACGCCGGGATGCGGGAGCTCTGGACGACGGGCTGGATGCACAACCGGGTGCGGATGATCGCGGCAAGCTTTCTCGTGAAGCACCTCCTCATCGACTGGCGTGAGGGCGAGCGCTGGTTCTGGGACACGCTGGTCGATGCCGATTACGGCTCCAACGCCACCAACTGGCAGTGGACAGCCGGCACGGGTGTCGATTCCAATATGTTCGTTCGGATTATGGCCCCGCTCAGCCAGTCGGAGAAATTCGGTGCGGGCGACTATATCCGCCGCTGGGTTCCCGAGCTTGCCGATCTCGACGACCCTTATGTTCACGACCCGGAAGCGCATGGCTGCAGGCCGGACGATTATCCCGCCAAGATCATCGGCCACAGGGCGGCGCGAGAGCGGGCGCTGGACGCCTATAGCCAGGCGAAAAACTAGGCTGCTGCGGTGGCCCGAAACCGTTGCAATAAACAATGAATCTGGGCCATAAGACCGCGCAGGAGGGGATATGGCGAGCAGTCCGTCATCACGGGGCGAACATTTGCTGAAAGCCGATCGCGGTTTTTCCACCGGATCGTCCTGGTTTACGCGCCTGTCCGCACCGGGGTTTCACAAGCTTCTGGACCGCATCGACACCGGCCTGGCGACAGGTTCGCTCGAGGCGAAGCTTCCCGATGGCAAGATGCGGATGCTTGGGAACCGCGCGCCAGGCGTGGCGGCGCAAATCGAACTGAAAAGCTGGCGCCCGCTTATTCGCCTCATGACGTCGGGTTCGGTGGGCTGGTATCGCGGCTATGCCGAAGGCGAGTGGGACAGCGCGGCGCCGGAAAAGCTGTTCGAGCTGTTCGTTGCCAACCGGAAGACGCTGGGCAATGTGGCGCGCGCCAAGGGGGCCGCCCGCATGCGCAACCTGCTCGCGCACGCGCAGCGGAAGAATACCCGCAGCAACGCCCGCAAGAATATCGAGGCGCATTACGATCTCGGCAACGATTTTTACGCCGCCTGGCTCGATGAGACGATGGCCTATTCGAGCGCGATCTATATCGATCCGCTTTCCACCGAAGAACCGCTGGCCGATGCGCAGCACCGCAAGGTGCGCAAACTGCTCGACCGGCTCGATCTGAAACCCGGCGATACGCTGCTCGAAATCGGTTGTGGCTGGGGTGGCCTCATGGAGGTTGCGGCGCGGGAATATGGCGTCATCGTTACGGGTATTACGCTCTCCACCGAGCAAAAGGCCTTTACCGAAAGGCGGCTCGCCGGAACAGGCCTGGAGAAGATGGCGAAAGTCGAACTGATCGACTATCGCGATGTCGAAGGGCAATTCGACGCGATCGCCAGCGTGGAAATGGTCGAGGCCGTGGGCCAGGAATATTGGCCAGCCTATCTGCAAACCATTGCGGACAGGCTGAAACCGGGAGGCAAGGCGGCGCTGCAGCTGATCTCGCTCGAGGAAGAGGGGTTCGACGCCTATGCGGCGAGCGCCGACTTCATCCAGACCTATGTGTTT
>JBPOET010000299.1:0-3186 GCA_051251675.1 Parasphingopyxis sp.
GCCTGGGCTTGGTTTGTCCCCGATCATTTCCTGTGGGTTGTCGACGGGCGGTTCCGGCCGATGGGCCAGCCGCTGATCAGCGTGCTGCTGGGCATTATCATGCTCGGCATGGGGCTGACGCTGTCCTTCGACGATTTCAGGCGGATCGCGCGCATCCCCAAATGTGTGGCGGCGGGCGTTGCGCTCCAGTTTACGGTCATGCCGCTGGCCGGCATCGCGATCGCCATCGGTTTTGGCCTGGAAACAGGGCTTGCCGTGGGCCTGATCCTCGTTGCCTGCTGCCCCGGCGGCACAGCCTCCAACGTCGTCGCCTATCTGGCGCGTGCCAATCTTGCCCTGTCGGTTACGATGACAATGGCGTCGACGCTGGTGGCCGTTGTCGCAACCCCGCTGCTTACCGGCTGGCTGGCCGGCAAATATGTCGAGATCAATCAGTGGAGCCTGTTTGTGAACATGGTTTCCATCGTTCTCGTTCCGGTCGTCGCGGGCGTGCTGCTGAACCGTTATTTCTCGCGCGCGACGGCCAGGATCGCGGTCGTATCGCCGCTGGCGTCCGTTCTTGTCGTCGTGCTTATCGTCGGCGGTATCATCGCTGCGTCCAAGCCGCTGATCGAGATGCATTTCGGTGTCCTCCTCCTTGCCGTGCTTATCCTCCATATCTTCGGGTTCGGGCTCGGTTACGGGATCACGCGCGCCCTTGGTTTCGGTGTTACCGAACGCCGCACGATCAGCATCGAAGTGGGCATGCAGAACAGCGGCCTGGGCTCCAGCCTGGCCTCGACGCCCGCCTTCGCCGCTCAGTTCGCGGCGCCGATGCAGGCTGCTCTCGCGCCGGTGCCGAGCGCGATTTCCGCCGTCTATCACGTTGTGATCGGCAGCTTCCTTGCGGCCGTGTGGCGCCGGCGGCCCATCGAATCGGGTGACGGTGATGGCGCAGAATAATGACTCCAAGCCATGGTTAAGCGGCGAGTGGGGGGCGCAAGCGAAGAAACACGCACCCGCGACCGCGCGCAACCGGGATGCGATCGCGGCCGTCCTGACCCGCGAACTGCCGCGCAGCGGAACGGTGCTCGAAATCGCCAGCGGATCGGGCGAACATATCCTGCATTTCGCCAAACTGCTGCCGGCGCTCTACTGGCAGCCGAGCGACCCTGATCCGGCCTGCCGCGCATCGATCGCCGCGTGGATGAAAGAGAATCCGCGTCCCAATGTCGCCGATCCTGTCGATCTGGATGCCTCGGCGGAACAATGGCCGGTCGATAATGTCGCGGCGATATTGTGCATCAACATGATCCATATCAGCCCCTGGGCAGCCACCAGGGGCTTGCTGGCCGGGGCGGGGCGGTTGCTCGCGCCTGGAGCGCCACTTTACCTCTATGGCCCGTTTCATATGGCCGGCCGCGCAACGGCGCCGAGCAATCAGGCGTTCGATCAATCGCTGCGATCCAGAAATCCGCAATGGGGCTTGCGCAACCTTGAAGAGGTTGAAAACGAAGCACTTTCGCATGGGCTTGCCCGGACCGAGACGATCGACATGCCGGCCAACAACATTTCAGTGATATTCCGGAAAACGGGCTAGACGCTGCATCTTCCCGGCTTTCCGATATTTTTACCTTCTTGGGCTATACGATACCCAACCTGAAATCACTGTAACCGTCACCGCAAGGATTTGACATGAGTTGCGATTCTCAGGGGGGGACATGCGACCGAGCAAAACGAAAGTCATTGCTCACGAAAACGCCACTGCACAATGAGAGCGGCGGTCGGGGAGATGCGCGTGTCCGCAATCTGTCCACCCGGGGACTGGGCGGCGTCACCGATATCGCGATAAAGCCGGGGCAAAACCTCGTCATCATCCTCAATGGCATCGGCCCGGTTCGCGGTCGTATCGCCTGGGTGGAGGGCAAGAAATTCGGTATGGAGTTCGACAAGGCTATCGATCTGGACCGGCTGGAAATGACCAACGCGCCCATCACGCACGCACCGGAACGTTTCTCGGTGGCATCCCGATTCCAGCCCGTGACGGACTATAAACGCCCCGGCTTCACCCATCGGCGCTAAGCCGCGCCCGCCGCTCGCGACCGGGCCGCAGAGCGGCTTCGTTTGATCTGTTGCACAAAGGAAAAAGGTGGTGAGCCCTGCTGGGTTCGAACCAGCGACCTACTGATTAAAAGTCAGAGGACGAGGGTATTTCGCGTTGTCCAGACTTGTTCATTTCAGTTCGTGTTAGCACAGACTTATCTTATACAACATCTTGAAAAATAATATATATAATCAGTGCGCCTTGTCCATTGTTGTCTATATTTGGTTTGTGGCGTGATCGCTTGATCGCCCGTAAAGTGGAGCCTATATGGAGCCTATAGGAATTAGGCTCCAGGAAATATCCGTGTCAAACGTGCTCAACAGACAGACGATTGAGAGCCTGGTATCAAAGGTACGACGCTCCGGTGGGAAGCAGGTCGAACTGGTTGATGACCGGGAAGCGGGGCTTCGCGTCAGGGCGGGTCAGAGGTCGGCAACCTGGCAGCTCTCGGTGCGACTACAAAATGGTAAGCGAAGCAGGATCAAATTGGGCAGTTGGCCTGCGATGGGGATCGCCGATGCCCGGCGTGCGGCGCAACTCAAAAAGGCCGAAGTGCTCGAAGGCGTCGATCCGAACGAAGAAAAACGTGAGGTGGCGCGTGAGGCCCTGCGCAAAGCCCAGCAGCGGCGCATAGTGCGTGATGTTCTCGATCAGTATGATCATGAGAGACTAAGCGGGCTTCGGACGGGCGCTGCAACGCGTCGCGCCCTTGATGGTGACCGCGGATTGCTCAAACCTTTCGCCCTGCGAGATATCACCTCGATCACGGCGGGAGATATCCTGGAAGAGGTGCGCAATCATCGTCATCGTGCTCCCATCGCCGCCAATCGCAATCTTGCTTATGCCAAAGCGTTCTTCAACTGGTGCATGGGCGAGCAAATCCTGGATACGAACCCGGCTGCGACGATCAAGAAGCCGGCGAAGGAGCGGGTGCGCGATCGCTTTCACACTATCGAAGAGTTGGAAGAGATATGGGTAGCCGCCGGAAGCCTCGGCTATCCGTTCGGGCCACTTGTCCAGTTGCTCATCGCGCTCCCGATGCGCCGCACTGAAGTAACAAGCATTGAGCTCGCCGAACTCGATCTTGCCGCAGAGGGCCGGCC
>JBPOET010000003.1:0-20450 GCA_051251675.1 Parasphingopyxis sp.
CTTATAGCCTGCCAGGTTGGACTGGCTGGACAGGATATCCATTGACTGCGCCCGCGTTATCCGGGGCATGAATTCCATCGCCAAAGCATCGATTCCCGCCTTGGCATAGGCGTCGACCCGTTCGCGCCCGCCAAAAGGATCGAGCGCACCCACCAGCCAGACACCGGGTTTCGCCGACGCCAGATCACCGGCTTCGGGACCTCTTACACAGAAAACCGCATCGGCATTGCCGATCACAGCTGCCCGGTCAGCGACCGTCGCCCCCGCTTCCGCATATTCGGAATCCGTAATCCCGGCAGTTTCGCCGGCGCCCGCCTCAACCGCCATATCGGCACCCCGGGCGATGAACTTTTTCACCGTTTCGGGAGTCGCAGACACACGGGTTTCGAGCGGATCGCTCTCTTTTAGGACAGCTATTTTCAAAAGGTCTGGCTCCCGGTCACGTAATCGCAATAACCGCCGCTGCCGCAGCAATAATGGTAAGGACCGTTCCCCATTTCAGCAGGCTCAAAAAGCCCGAATAGGTATTCCCATGGGCTTTATAATCCATATCCGGATGGCCGTTTTCGTTCGTCATCAGTGCTATCCCTGCATTTGTCGTAAACCGAGCTGAACTTGTGTCTAACCACCGCTGCTGCCCGCCTCAAGCGATTTCACCCATGATTTTTCTCCTCGCCGCCCAAGTTAAGCTGCGTGCGGTCCTTAAGGCGGCTTTTACCCCCCATGGTCTATGACGCTCCCGCCCAACCCGATGCGAGGTCGTGAATGCTGCCAGACGAGGCGAAAACATTGCTGCTGATCGACGATGAGCCAGCCCAGGGCAGGCTCATCGCCGCTATCGCTACGCGTGCCGGCTGGAAGAGCCTCCGCGCAGAGTCCGGCAATGATGCGCTGCTCCTGCTCGGATCACAGGATGGAGAGGCGGTCGACGCCGTATTGATCGATCTTTGGGCGCCCAATTCCGGTACCGCCGATCTCCTGCAACAGCTTACGCAGCTGCGACCCGAATTGCCGATCCTGATAATCACCGCACAATCGAAAGTATCGATCGCGGTCGAGGCTATGCGCGCTGGCGCTACCGATTTCCTGGCGAAACCAATCGCACCCGAGCGCCTTGTCGCTGCTCTCGATGCGGCGACACAAGTCCATCCGCACCGCGGTGAACTGAGGCCGCTCAGCGAAAAGGTATCACAGACCCTGCCCTTCGACGAGGTCGTCGGGTCGGCGCCCGAATTCAGGGCGGCGCTGGCGATTGCGGCGAAGGCGGCCCGTTCCCGCGTTCCGGTACTGATCGACGGCGAGCGCGGCGTGGGCAAAGAGGTTTTCGCCCGAGCCATTCACGCGGCCAGTCCGCGGGCGAAACGGCCGCTCTACACCCTGAATTGCGCGGCGACGCCGTCGAACCTGATAGAGTCCGAACTGTTCGGACATGAAAAAGGATCCTTCGCCGGCGCTTTCGAAAAGCATCGCGGCAAGCTCGCCGAAGCCGACGGAGCGACCTTGTTCATTGACGAGATCACCACAATTCCGGCGGACGTCCAGGCCAAGCTTGCCAGCACGATAGAAAGCGGGATCATCCGGCCGATCGGAGCATCCCGCGGTTTCGAAGTCGATGTCCGCCTGATTACCGGCGCGAACAGTGACCTCCTCGAACAGGTGACGGCAGGGAATTTCCGCGAAGACCTATACTACAAGCTCAATATCGTCGGCCTGACGATACCGCCTTTACGCAAACGAGCGGGCGATATCCCGCCGCTGGCGCGGCACCTGTTGACGCGGATATCAAGCCAGCCGGGCATGCATGCGCTCGGCATCACCGACGACGCGCTCACCGTACTCATGCGCTATGACTGGCCCGGCAATGTACGCCAGTTGCAGGACACGCTGTTTCGCGCCGCCATCAATTGCCAGGGCGCGGCCCTGACATCGGTCGATTTTCCGGAAATCGCCGATCTCGTGCGCCTGTCCGAAGCCCGTGGCGCGGAACATCCTTCCACCGTCCATGCTTTTGCAGATGGGCCGGGCGTGGCGCTTTACGAACCAGACGGAAACCTCCGACCGCTCTCGGATATCGAGGCGGATGTCATTCGTCTCGCAATTGGCCATTACCGCGGGCGCATGACCGAGGTCGCCCGCCGCCTCGGCATCGGTCGCTCGACGCTGTACCGCAAGCTTGCCGAGCTCGGGATCGACAACGCAGCCTAGTCCACCGGCACCAGCTCGGCCTGAGCGCAGTCAGAGATCGAAAGCCTCACAGATGGTCGCGGCGTGTTTCTCGGGCGATCCGGTGCTCGTGTCGATGGTCAGATCGTACTGGATACCTCGGTGCACACGATCAAATTGCCAGCGGGCCAATCCGATAGCGCGGTCGCCACGCTTTCGTTCGCGCTCTTCGGCGAGCGCCAGCGGTGCGACCAACGCAACCCATTTCACAACGTAGTGGGTAAGCGCGGATCGATAGGCCGCAAACTCGGTGCCTTCAAACAACACATCATCGACGATTACCCGGTGACTCTCGCCTGCAAACGCCGCGATTGTACGGCGCATCTGGTCAAGCGCCGCATGGACAAGTCGGCCCGAAATGACTTCAATCGCCGGGTTGCCATTAATCTCGTGTTCCCGAAAGGTGAGTCCGTCCACTGTGTTAAAAGACTGCGGCGGAAGCATCGCCAAATAGTCGTCCATCGCCACTCGAATGAGAGGTTGACGGGCCAGATTCTGGACCGCGAGAGCAGTGGTAGATTTGCCAACACTGCTGACGCCATTGAGGATGACGACATCGACCATGGCTAGACAGCAGGCACCAGCGCCTGATCGCGTAACCCGCGCCAGACGTGGATCGCCTGCACACTTTCCGCGACATCGTGTACACGCACCAGCTGAGCACCTTGGGCGGCGGCCAAAGTGACGAGCGCCAGTGACCCGCCCAACCTGTCCTCGGTACCGGCTTCATTGGAAAGCGCGCCGATCAGCCGCTTGCGACTGGCTCCCAGCATGATCGGGCAGCCAAGCCCGTGGAACAGGCTAAGGCCGTTTATCAGGGCCAAGTTGTGTTGCAGCGCTTTACCGAAGCCGATCCCGGGATCGACGACGATCCGGTCGCGTGTCACGCCGCCTGCAACCAGTTCTTCGATCCGCTTGTCCAGCCAATCATAAACCTCGACAAGAGGATCGCGATAGTTGGGGTCGGCATGAAGCTCATGCGCTTTGCCGGCATGGTGCATGATGATGACCGGGCAATCCGCCTTGGCCACCAGCTCGAGCGCACGGTCGTCGAATCGCAATGCGCTGACATCGTTGACGATGCTCGCTCCTGCCGCCAGCGCCGCCTCCATCACCGCCGCCTTGCGGGTATCGACGGAAATCGCGATGCCCGATGCCGCCAGCCGTTCGATCACGGGAACCACGCGTTCGATCTCATCGCCTTCCCAAACGTCCGCCGCGCCGGGCCGGGTCGATTCTCCGCCGATATCGATCAGCGCCGCGCCATTTGCGCTCATCGCAAACCCGGCGTCCGCCGCCGCCTGCGGGTCGTCGCAATGCTTCCCGCCATCGGAAAAACTGTCAGGCGTAATGTTGAGAATGCCGGCAATGCGCGGCTCATCGAACCGCAAGACCCGCTCGCCCAGCTGGAAAGGCGCCCGTGCTTCGGATATCCGCTCAAGCGTCATGCGCGCCGCCGCCGCCTGTTCGTCAGACAGCGCGTTGAGGAAACCGTCGAGAGCCTCGACCGTTACAAGGCGCATCGCCCTGCGTTCGCCGCCGTCAACAACGATGACCTCGAAAGCGCTGAACCAGAGAAGCCCTCCGGCGAGACGCATGACCTTGCCATCAAGGCCAAAGGGGGCGTCGACAAATGCCGTGGGGCGGAAATAGAGGCTGGCGCCTGGCGGAATATCAGTCATGCCATTCCTTTAGCGCAGGCCGCATGGAAAGCCACCGAAACGGCTCCCCTTGCTTCAATGCCTTAAGGGAAGTGGGCCAGCCGATATTCGGCACGCAGATCATCGATCGATTTCAGCCCGTCTGGGGTTTCGAAATGCCAGAAGGTCCAGCCATTGCAGGAGGGAGCGCCCTGAAGCAGAGCGCCGAGCTTGTGGATGGACCCTTCCTTCCCATTCTTGGTCACGAGCGATCCGTCGATACGAACTTCCGCTTTCCAGCGACGCTTCGAATCCGTCAGGATCGCGCCGGGCTTGAGCATATCGGTTTCGATAAGCGCACCGAACGGCACCTTGGGCTGCGCCGCATTCGATTTCATGATGGTGAGCGAAGATTCATCAAGCGGCAGCGCAGCTTCGATCCGCTCGCGCGCAACGCGGCAATAGCGTTTCTCGCGCTCGATCCCGAGCCAATGACGGCCAAGCCGCCGGGCCACGGCCCCGGTCGTTCCGGTTCCGAAAAATGGATCCAGCACGACATCGCCCGGTTTGGTGCTGGCCAGCATCACGCGGTACAGCAAGGCTTCAGGCTTCTGCGTCGGATGCGCTTTCTTGCCGTCTTCCTTGAGCCGCTCCTGCCCCGCACAAATCGGAATCAGCCAATCGGACCGCATTTGCAGTTCGTCGTTGAGCGACTTCATCGTTTTATAGTTGAAGGTGTATTTCGCTTTCTCGCTCTTCGACGCCCAGATCATCGTTTCATGCGCGTTGGTGAAGCGCGTGCCCCGAAAGTTTGGCATTGGATTGGCCTTGCGCCAGACGATATCGTTGAGGATCCAATAGCCTTCATCCTGCAAGGCAGCACCGACCCGGAAGATATTGTGATAGCTGCCAATTACCCAGAGTGTGCCGTTGGGCTTGAGAATACGGCGCGCCTCTTTCAGCCAGGCGCGTGTAAATTTGTCGTAGGCGGCGAAGGTGTCGAATTTGTCCCAGTCGTCATCGACGGCGTCGACCATGCTGCCCTCGGGGCGAAACAGATCGCCCCCGAGCTGAAGATTGTAAGGCGGGTCTGCAAAAATCATGTCGATGCATGCGTCGGGCAAGGATGCCATCGCGGTAACGCAATCGTCTTCGAGAATACGATCGGTCTCCAACGCAACCGGCGGTCTCGACCGCTTCGATTTCGCCGATTTTTCCGTGTCGAGTTTCTCTGCAACCGTCATTCGTCATGCCCCTCCGCGACTAGAGACGAGAGCCTGAGTCAGCCGGACTCCCGGGTCAAGGCGAACATAGTCGGAGAACAGAATGAGGATATGGTTAACGAAGCGGGAACGAAAAGAGTCCCCCACCAGATATGGCCCATGTCCAAGCGCGCCAGACTCAAGATACTGGGGTGTGGCGAGAAAGACTCAAAAGTCGAGTAATGACTGGGCGACCGGCGCAAAGCTCCGCCGGTGTAACGCGCACGGGCCATGTTCGCGCAAGGCTTCGAGATGGGCGCGGGTCGGATAACCCTTATTGCTCTGCCAACCATAATGAGGGTGCTCAAGAGCAGCCGCCAGCATCATCCGGTCGCGCGTTTCCTTCGCGACGATCGACGCGGCCGATATACAGGGATGGATAGCATCCCCGCCGATGACCGCTTCTGCAGAATAGCCCCATGCAGGGAGCCTGTTCCCATCGACCAGAACGTGATCCGGCTCCTTTCGGAGCGCGTCGACCGCGCGGCGCATCGCCAGAAGCGTCGCCTGCAATATGTTGATCCGATCGATTTCCTCCGGCTCGGCCATGCCTATACCCACCGTGCATCGCGCTCGGATCTGCTTCTCCAGTTCGGCGCGTCGCCGCCCGCCCAGCTTCTTGCTGTCATCGACACCTGCAATGCCACCCTCGCACAGGATTACGGCCGCAGCGACAACCGGCCCGGCCAAAGGCCCCCTGCCCGCCTCGTCGACACCCGCCACAATCCGGCTCACGGCCAAAATTCTCCAATGTCCGCAAACCCAAGCGGCCCGTTCCCCTGACCGAGGCCCGGCGCGGCCCTGAGCGCAGCGCGCACGAAGCCCCGCGCGCGGCTCGTTGCTTCCACGGCGCCCAGCCCCTGCCCCATCCCAGTTGCCAGCGCGCTCGACAATGTGCAGCCCGTGCCGTGGCTATGCGCCGTATCGATGCGGCCGCTCTTCCAGCGGTCTACCTTGCCATCGGGCTGGACAAGAATATCCGTGACCAGGTCGCCTTCGAGATGCCCGCCCTTGGCCAGCACCATGCAACCGGCATCGCGCGCAAGCCGACGCGCCTCTCGTTCTATTTCATATGTCGACGCAAGGCGCGATGACGTCAATCTGGCCAGTTCGGGAAGATTGGGAGTTGTGACTGTCGCGACGCGCATAAGCGCATGAAATCCGGCGATCGTCTTCTCATCTGCCAGGGTCGATCCGCTTGTCGCCACCATGACCGGATCGAATATGATGGGCACATCGATCGCCGTCAATCGCTGCGCCAGCGCTTCGACCAGATCGCTCGCGCCGAGCATGCCGATCTTGATCGCATCGACGCCGATGTCGGATTCCACCGAATCGATTTGGGCGATAACCGTATCGACGCTCACGCGCTCGGACGCCTGTACACCCAGGGTGTTTTGCGCTGTGATGACTGTAACCGCAGTCATGGCGTGGCCGCCCAGCAACGTAATCGTCTTGATATCGGCCTGAATTCCCGCGCCGCCGCCGCTGTCCGACCCCGCAATGGCGAGAATACGCGCCGGGGCGGTCATGCGTTCGCCTTATATTTCCGTTCCGTCGATGCTGGGAAGCGAGCTAGCAATGCGGTCGCGCGGACGGGCCGCTGCCGCAACTCGCCACTGCAATTCGGGCAGCTTCCGGCGAGCGGCCCAGTCGCGCATGCTTCGCAGAACGTGCATTCGAACGTACAGATATGCGCGCCCGGTCTGTCGGCAGGAAGGTCTGTGCCGCACCGCTCGCAATCGGGCCGCATTTCAAGCATCAGGAAGCCTCGGCTACCGCGTTGCAGACGTCGTCCACCACGTCTTCGATCAGTCGCTCATCTTCGCCTTCGGCCATGACGCGGATAAGAGGCTCCGTACCGGACTTGCGGATAAGCAGGCGCCCTCCTTCGCTCAGCTTCGCTTCTCCTTCGGCGATGGCGGCCTGCACCGAGGCTGCCGCCAACGGGTCGCCCCCGTCATAGCGCACATTCTTCAGCAGCTGCGGATATGGTTCGAACAGGTGGAGCAATTCGCTTGCCGGCTTCTCGCTGGTCACCAGTGCTGCAAGAATCTGCAGCCCGGCAATCAAACCGTCACCGGTAGTCGCATAGTCCGTAAGGATGAGATGTCCTGATTGCTCGCCGCCGACATTACAGCCCTTGGCGCGCATCAGCTCCAGCACATAGCGGTCTCCCACTTTCGAACGCTCGAACGCGATACCTTCGCTTTCGAGAAATTTCTCCAGTCCGAGATTGGACATAACGGTCGCGACGATCGCATCGCCCTCAAGCTTGCCTCTACGCTTCCAGTCACTCGCGATGAGGGCCATCAGCTGGTCGCCATCGACAACCTGGCCCTTCTCATCGACAACGATCAACCGATCCGCATCGCCATCGAGCGCAAGCCCGATGTCGGCGCCTTCCTCCACCACCCGCTTGCAAAGCGCCTGAGGATAAGTGGAGCCGCAATTGTCATTGATATTCGTGCCATTGGGCGAGACGCCGAGGGTAATGACCTCCGCGCCGAGTTCCCACAGGGCGGATGGCGCGACCTGATATGCTGCGCCATTCGCACAATCGATTACGACCTTGAGCTCGTCCAGGCGAAGGGAGGGAGGGAATGTCGACTTCGCATCATTGATGTACCGGCCCTGGGCATCGTCCACGCGGCGGGCGCGGCCAATATGCTCGGATGAAACGAGCTCAGGCGGGTCTTGCAACAGTTTCTCAATCGCCGCTTCGTCCGCATCCGACAGCTTGTAACCGTCCGGCCCGAACAATTTTATGCCGTTGTCGACATAAGGGTTGTGGCTTGCCGAAATCATTACACCCAGATCGGCGCGCATAGAATGTGTGAGCATCGCGACACCCGGGGTCGGCATGGGCCCAACCATGATCACATCCATCCCGACGCTGGTGAAGCCGGCAACGAGAGCCGACTCCATCATATAGCCCGAAAGGCGGGTGTCCTTGCCGATCACGACCCGGTGTCGATGATCGCCGCGCAGGAAATGGGCACCCGCCGCCTGCCCCACTCTCATCGCGATATCCGCCGTCATCGGCGACTGGTTCGTCCGCCCCCTGATGCCGTCCGTCCCGAAATAGCTGCGCGTCATGAATACCCACTTCTAAATTTGATTCCGCTTGTGCCTCTCCTAGCCGCCGCCCATGATCGTGTGAAGGACGATAGCAAGCGGGAGAAGAATTGGCATGATCGCATGGCTGGAGGGCGCGCTCGCCAATTTGAATGCCCTGGTTTTCACCCGCGTCCCGATCCTCGGGGTCGACATCACCCTCATCGTCATATGGCTCGCCCTGCCGATGCTCATTTTTACGATCCGGTTCGGTTTCATCAATATTCGCGGTTTGCCCTATTCGCTACGCATATTGACGAAACCCGGGCACGACATCGACGCGCCGGGACAGATCAGCCAGTTCGGCGCGCTCACGACGGCGCTGTCCGGCACGGTCGGCCTCGGCAATATCGCCGGCGTGGCTGTGGCAATTGCAACAGGGGGCCCGGGGGCTGCCTTCTGGATGTTTGTAATCGGTTTTTTCGCGATGACCGTGAAATGCGCGGAAGTCACGCTCGGCCACAAATATCGCGTGGTGAACGGCGATGGCACGATCCGTGGTGGGCCGATGTATTCTCTGAAGAACGGGCTGGCGGCCCGCGGCTGGCCGAAGCTCGGGCTCATACTGGGCGGCGTCTACGCCATTTTTGCTTTGGGTGGTGCCATTCCGCTGGTGCAGGTCAATCAGAGTTTCGCGCAGGTCCAGAATGTAACAGGCTTCAGCAGCGGCGCGGGCTATGGCATCATCCTGGCGCTGCTCGTTGGCCTGGTCGTGCTGGGCGGGGTGCGCTGGCTTGCACGGGTCACATCCTATCTCGTTCCGGGCATGGCAGTCATCTATCTGACCGGCGTGTTTACAATCATATTCATGAATTTCGGCGCGTTGCCGAACGCGATCGCCATTATCGTAAGCGACGCATTCAGCGGGGAAGCCGCGGCCGGCGGCATGCTGGGCGCCTTCGTCGTCGGTATGCAGCGTGCAGTTTATTCGAGCGAAGCGGGCGTTGGCTCTGCCGTCATCGCCCATGCCCAGGCCCGGACCCATGAACCCGCATCGGAAGGGCTGGTGGCCCTGCTCGAACCGTTCATCGATACGGTAATCGTCTGTTCGCTCGGCGCAATAGCGATCGTGCTCGCGGGAACCTATCAGAGCGGTCTCGACGATATTGCGATCACATCCGAAGCGTTCGGCCAGATATCGAGCTGGTTTCCTGTTCTGCTCGCCATTGCCGTGTTCCTTTTTGCCTATTCCACGCTGTGCGCCTGGGGATTCTACGGTTTGCAAGCCTGGGGATATCTTGTGGGCGAAGGGCCGCTGCGCAACACCATCTACAAGATACTCTATGTGCTCATGCTGCCTATCGGGTCGATCCTGCCGGTCCAGGCGGTTTTCGATCTTGTCGATTCCGCCTTTTTTCTTATGGCAATTCCCAATGTGATCGCCATCTACATCTTTGGCCCCGAGCTGAAACGGGAGCTGACCGGTTATTTGCAACGCCATCGCCAGATAGAAGAGGAAACCGTCCCATGAAAACCCGCAAACTCGGAAAAGAACTAACCGTTTCGGCTCTTGGCGTTGGCTGCATGCCGATGGCCGGTATCGGCAAGGGTATGTATGGCGAGGCCAATGACGAGGAATCGATCGCAACCATCCACCGGGCGATAGATCTCGGCGTCACCTTTTTCGATACGGCGGAAGTTTACGGCCCTCACCGCAACGAAGAGCTGCTCGGACAGGCGATAAAGGGCAAGCGCGAAGGGCTGGTGATCGCGACCAAGTTCGGCTTTGCCTTCGATGAAAATGGATTTCGCGGCGTCGACAGTACGCCTGACAATGTTCGCAAGGCCTGCGAAGGGTCGCTGCAGCGGCTGGGCATCGATGTGATCGATCTGTTCTACCAGCATCGGGTCGATCCGGACGTTCCGATCGAAGAAACGGTCGGGGCGATGTCCCGTCTCGTGGAAGAGGGCAAGGTACGGTATCTTGGCCTGTCCGAAGCCGGTCTCGACACTATCAGAAGGGCGGTAGCCATCCATCCTATTGCGGCGTTGCAGTCCGAATATTCTCTCTGGGAGCGCGATATCGAAGCCGAAATTCTGCCATTGTGCCGAGAGCTCGATATCGGTTTCGTCCCCTATTCGCCCCTTGGCCGAGGTTTCCTCACGGGCCAGCTCACCTCGCGCGACGATCTTCCCGAGGGCGATTATCGCCTCAACGACCCGCGTTACAGCGAAGAGAATTTTGCCAAGAACATCGAAATTGTGGCTGTCGTAAAAAGCATCGCAGAGGCTCATGGCGTTTCCCCAGCGCAGATTGCGCTCGCCTGGCTGCTGCATCAGGGAGACGATATCGTGCCGATTCCGGGTTCGAAACGGCGCGTCACGCTGGAAGATTCCATGGCAGCGGCGAATGTCGGGTTAAGCGACGACGACCTTGCCAAGCTCGATGCGGCCGCGCCTGCGGGTGAAACGGCCGGACTGCGCTATCAGGCGCCGATGATGAAGATGGTCAGGATCTAGGCGGTCCAGGCCCAGATGCCGACCAGCATGGTGTGAAAATAGCTCGCCGCCAGCCATAGAATGAGCCCGCCCAAAACCGGAATGGCGCCGGGCCATGCCGCCTTTGCCGGAATGCGCCCATCGGCGATGGCAGCAAAGGGGATGAAGGAAGTTCGCGCCTCCCACCCCCTCCATGCGTCACCAAGCAGCGCCTGTTTTTTCCGGTCTTGCAACAGCGACCCGAAAAAAGTCAGGATCAGGATACCGCCCGCGATAACCAGATTGGCCGGGGAGCCGCTCAGCGCGATGTGCGTCAGCGCCCAGATGATGAACGCCCAGTTCATCGGATGACGGGTAATGGCAAAAACGCCTGTCGCGGGCCTTACAATTGATGTCACCCCGTTAGGGTTGGGCATGGCTGGATTGCCGATATTCGCACCCACCAGAAGGATGCTCGCCAGCAGCATCAGGATCGGCGCGGCCCAGTCGAAGAACCATTGCGGTGCCATCCAATGCGGCGTGAGCGGCGGCATCGTCCAGGCTGTCCAGACCATCCAGCCAAGCGTGATCGCCGCCACCAGTGAATACAGCCCGAGAAATCCGGTTTCGCCAACACGCTTCACCAGAGCGGCGCGGAGCGGATGCGACAGAAGAAAATGCGTGCCGACAAAAGCCGCCGTTGCGAGCATCAACTGGCTCAGCGAGGTCATTGACCCGCTACCATTCAAAGGCCTGGGGCAGTTGCTGCTCGTCAATGGAGAGATAGCGATCCCGCAGGCGGGTCTGACGGGATGTAAGCGGTTGTTGCACGCCGTCTATAAGCATCACATCCACATTGGAACTCAGTTCCAGCGGATCGCCGTCCCAGATAACGATGTCGGCGCGACGGCCCGGACGCAGCGAACCGATTTCGTTTCCGAGCCCCATAATCTCCGCCGGCCACGAGCTGATTGCTGCAAAGGCCTCGCCCCAGCTCAGCCCGGTTGCGCCCGGCACATTGTTGAGCGCGACCAGATTGCCAGCATATTGCGTCGAATAGCGAATCTGATGGGCGTCATTGTCGTCGATCATACCAATCGCCACCTGGACGCCAGCATCCCGCATCCGGCCGATATTGGACTGGGTCGCCGCGAGTTGCTCGAACTGGGCGGGGAGATCGTTGAGCGCCGAGGCGATTACCGGGATGTCAGCCGCCGCGATTTGCGGGGCGACCGTCCAGCCCTCGCTGACGCCGACCAGAATGATGTTCAGCCGCGGATAATCGGTTCGGAGGGCGATCACATTCAGGATATCGCGCGCCTGCTCGACATGCACGACGAGCGGAACCCGGCCCTGGACAACCGGAACCAGCGCCGCAGCATCGACCCGGTTCAACAGTGAATCGCTTGACTGTCCGCCATAGGTTGCGGGATTGCGCGCATAGATCAGCGCCTGATCGAGCGCGTTGCGAAAACTTGCATGGCTTGCCGAGCGGCTGCCGCCAGCCCTGGCAGCTCCGCGTTCGCCCAGCTCAACGAACTGGAAGGCGCGTGGACGCATGACCGCATCCATATCCGCGCCGAGATCGATGACTGCTCCCTGCCCGCCGAATATGGCGTTGGCGGTTTCCGGCGCCACTACCGCACGCGTTACACCGCCTGTGCGATTGGTCGCGATCGCTGCCGACAAAGGATTGATCGCCGGAGCAACATCCAGCCCGGCGCTGAAATCCGAATTTCCGGCGGAGCTGTCATTTGTCGAGCTCACCGCGCCGACTTCGACCAGGCCGAGCCGCGTGAACCCGCCGACAATACCGGGTGTAACCCATTGGCCGGTTGCATCCACTATCTGTGCGCCGCTCGGCACAGCGACATTGGCGCCTGCAGCGACGATCCGGCCATTGCGCACGACAACGGTGCCGCCGGGCACGGGATCGCTCCCATCGCCGACAACCACCGTACCGCCGGTTATCGCTACCGTTTGCGCCGCTGCTGAAGTGGCAAAATACAAGGTTGCGAGCAATGCGAGGAGCGCTTTCATCGGACACTCCCCTCGCCCGGCTGACCAAGCTCGAAATCGGAAATCGGCCGAAGCGCCGGATTGTTCATATCATACAGCAGAGCTCCATCGATCCAGACCATCTGCGGCCGCGAATAGACGCTGAATGGATCGCCGTTCCACAGAACCACATCGGCACGCTTGCCAGCGCTGAGGCTGCCGGTCTGGTCGGCTATGCCCAGGGCCCGCGCCGGGTTGAGGCTGAGCCATTGCCAGGCTTCGGCATCGCTGATTTCGATCCCGGCCCGACGCCCATCGGCCAGGGCCTTGGCGGCCTCCTGGTTCAATCGCTGAATTTGATTGTCGTCGTCCGAATGGACGATGGCGCAGGCACCGGCATTATGGACCATCGGAACATTTTCAAAGACCGTGTCATAGGCTTCCATCTTGAAGCCCCACCAGTCCGCCCACATCGCTGCGCAGATCCCGTTCTCGCGAAGCAGGTCGGGAATCTTATAGGCTTCGACGGCATGTTGGAAACTGGCAATGCTATAGCCGAACTCCTCGGCCATATCGATCATGTTCGCCATTTCGTCCGCGCGATAACAGTGATTGTGGACGAGAATATCGCCGTTCATCACCCCAGCCAGCGTTTCATTGCGTAGATTGCGGGCTGGACGCGTACCGCCATTCTCGCGATAGTTTTCCCACTGATGCTGGTAGCGTTGAGCATCGATCCAGGCCTGTCGCGCGACGGCAATATTCGCCATCCGGCTGCGCGGCGTTTGATTACGCGAACCGTATACCCGCTTCGGATTTTCGCCGCAGGCCATCTTCAGACCATAGGGCGCTCCTGGAAACTTCATGCCCTGCATCGTGCGCGAGGGAACATTGCGAAGCGTTACCGAACGTCCCCCGAACAGATTGGCCGAACCCGGGAGGATATTGAGCGTCGTAACCCCGCCATTGGCGAGTGCGCGACTGAAACCCGGGTCTTGCGGCCAGACACTGTGTTCCGTCCAGACATTGGCGGTATTGGGACCGGTAGCCTCATTGCCGTCTTGATGCGCCGCCACACTCGGGCTGGGATAATTGCCAAGATGGCTGTGGATATCGATGATCCCCGGCGTCACCCACAAGCCCGTTCCATCGACAATCGTCGCCCCTTCAGGCACGTCCAGCGTCTCGCCAATCGCCTGAATCTCGCCATCGGCAAAATAGACCATGCCATTTTCGATCTGGCCGCCTTCGCCATCGTAGATGGTCGCGCCCTGAATGACGGTGGGGCTGCCCGGATAAGGGCGATAGGTCGAGGGAAACGGATCGGGGTCGAAAGCCGTGGCGGCAGTGCGTGCCTGGGCGGCGCTGGCGCTGCCCGTGCTTTGACCCGATGTCGTCGTGGCACAACCGAACAGCGCCAGCGTAGCCGCCAGCAGAAATGCAGGCTTCTTCATGTACGCACTTCTCCGGATGTATTGATGCCGGCCGCATCGGGACCGCCAAGCTCGCTCTGGCCGAGCATGTCGTCGCCGACATTATCGTCTGCAAGCGTATCGAGATGCATGAGGCGTTTGATCAGCGGTGAGATGACTACCATCCCGACGCCCACAAAAACCGCCGTCCAGCCGACCGTCGAATAGACGCCCAACACGACATCCCGGGCGGCTTCGCCGTCAGCCGCACCCTCGGCACCGGTCGCGGATGCGATGAGCCCGGCAGCGAAATTGCCGGTTGCGGATGCGAAAAACCAGGTGCCCATGATGAGCGACGCCATATGCGCCGGTGCCAGCCTGTTCATCGCCGACAAACCGACCGGTGACAGGCACAGTTCGCCGGTAGTGTGCAGCAGGTAGATCAGGAAGATGAAGATCACCGGAGTCAACCCGCCGCCCATCGATGCACCGGCAACAAGCACCAGGAAGCCGAGGCCAAGCTGGATCACACCGAGGCCGAACTTCGCCGGCGCGGAAGGTTCAAGGTTCCTGCGCGCCAGCCACATCCACAACATGGCAAAGACCGGCCCGAGCAATACGATGTAAATCGCATTGATCGACTGGAATACCGAAGCCGGAACTTCTGCACCAAAGATGCTGCGATCGACATGACGGTCGGTGAACAAGTTGAGCGAAGAACCCGCTTGTTCGAACAGGGCCCAGAACAGGATTGATCCGAAAATCAGATAGATTGCGCCGAATATCCGGTCGCGATCCTCGCTGGGAAGCTTTACCACCGCGGTATAGAGCACATAGGCAACCAGGATGAGACCAGCGCTGCCGAGCAAATAGCCCACAAGGCTCTGATACTGGATAAGGAGCCAGACAAGGCCAACGGCAGCAAAGCTGAGTATGTAAAGCAACCACTCAAACTTGATGCCGGCGACCGGCCGGGCGAGCCTTGCAGGATCGGGAGCCTCGCCGCGACCAAGCAGGTAGGGCTTGCCCCACATGAACACGATCAGCCCGAGCAACATGCCGAAACCAGCCGCACCAAAGCCGTATGACCAGCCATAAGTCTGACCGAGATAGCCGGCGATAATCGCACCGAGCGCCGCGCCAAGGTTAATACCCATATAGAAGATGGTGTAGGCCGGGTCACGGCGGATATCCGTGCGCGAATAGAGCTGGCCAACAATCACCGAGATATTGGCCTTAAGGAAACCCGAGCCAACAATGATAAAGGCAAGGGCAAGCCAGAAGATATTGATAGCCATACTGCCCTGCCCGCCATCGCCTTCAAACGCCATCAGGAAATGGCCGAACGTCAGGAGAACCGCACCAAAGAGAACCGCTTTTCGCTGCCCGAGATACCGATCGGCCAGATAGCCGCCGACGACCGGCGTGATATATACCAGCGCCGTATAGGCCCCGTAGATGACAGACGCCTCGCCGTCCGAAAACATCCAGTGCTGGACGAGATAGAAAATGAGCAGCGCGCGCATGCCATAATAGGAAAAGCGCTCCCACATTTCCGCGAAGAACAGAACGAACAGGCCAGTCGGATGGCCGAGAAACTCGCTGCCTTCCTTGCCCGTGGTTTCAAATTGCGTAGCCATTGGGTGATACTCTCCCCGAAAGTTTTTATCTGCCGGCCCCTACCGGCTGTAATGACGGCGCAGACTAGCGCCGAAATCCGCGCTGTGAAGGGGCTGGCACAATTAGCAGCGGATGCTAGGAGCAGCATCTATGTTCAACGATCTCTCCACACCGCTCGAATTCCTTGCAAGCAGACGCTCCGGCAGGCCCCGCGATATGGTTGATCCCGGCCCCACAATGGCGGAATTGCAGCGAATTTTGGAAATTGCGACACGCACGCCCGATCATGGCAAGCTGGCGCCCTGGCGTTTCGTGATTGTCGGCAAAGAACAGCGGGGCGCCTTTGCGGAAATTCTGCACACGGCATATCGGATCGACAAAGATCAGCCCGGCAGGCTTGAAATCGACGCGATCGAGCAATTCGCCCATCAGGCGCCCACCCTGATAGTCGCGTTGCACAGCCCCAAGGAAAGCAGCAAGATCCCGCGCTGGGAACAGGAATTGTCGACGGGAGCGGCCTGCTTCAATCTTCTAGCGGCGACCCATGCCCATGGGTATGTCGGGGGATGGCTGACCGGATGGGCGGCCTGCTGCGATACCGTACGCGACAGTTTTGGCGAGGCCCCGGAAAAGATAGCCGGTTTCATTTTCATCGGAACGTCGGGCGGCGAGCTCAAGGAACGGCCGCGACCGGACTATGAAACGGTCGTGAGCAAGTGGAACGCTGAATAGCGGGTGATCGAATAAATTTGGCCCCCGACACTTGACGCGACACAGTGTTTTAGTACACTATAGCGCAATGTCTAAATCAGAACAGCCCGTCTATCTCAAGCTGCGCGAGAAAATCGCGGCAGCCATTCTCGATGGTCAATATGGCGATGGGGATCCGCTTCCGTCGGTGCGCGCTTTCGCCGCCGATGAAGGCGCCAATCCATTGACCGTCGCAAAGGCCTATCAGACCTTCCAGGACGACGGGATCGTCGTGGTCCGCCGCGGAGTCGGCATGTTCGTCGCCAATGGGGCGTCGGAGAAGCTCAAGACGCGCGAACGCAACAGCTTCCTGAAAGAGGATTGGCCGAAGATCGTCCGGCACATCGAACGGCTCGGCCTGGATACCGCCGAACTGCTGGACCGCGAAACCGCCTAGGCAGCGAAACTTTCGTCCGAGACCGAGTAGAGAATATCGGCCTTGGCAGTTGCCGCGGCTTTCAGGCCGCGAGCCTCCGGCACCATCTGGTCGAGATAGAATCGGGCTGCGGCAATTTTCATTTTGAGATATTCGCTATCGCCCTCGCCCGTGCCGAGCTGCGCCTCGGCCACGCGAAGCTGGCGCGCCATGAGCCAGCCGCATGTCGCAACCGACAACATTGTCAGAAACGGATAGCTCGCCGCCAGCTGGTCGTCGGTGCTCGCGTCGCCCGATGACAACCAGCCGACCACCGCTTCGCAATCGCCTGCCAGGGCCGCCAGGGTCGGCTCATCCTCCGCGCCGGCGACGATATCGGCAAGCAGGCTGGCCATCGCGGCTCCGCCGCCGAGCCGCAACTTGCGGCCGACCAGATCGGCCGCCTGGATACCATTGGTCCCCTCGTAAATCGGCGCGATGCGGGCGTCGCGGTAGTGCTGGGCTGCGCCGGTTTCCTCGATAAACCCCATGCCGCCATGCACCTGCACGCCGAGGCTCGCGACCTCGCAGCCCATATCCGTACCATAGGCTTTGGCGAGCGGCGTCAGCACTTCGGACCGGGCCTTCGCCTCATCGTCGCCAAGCGTCGCCGCGTCCACCTGCCCCGCCGCATAATAGACAAGCGCCCGCGTCGCCATGGTCGCCGCTTTCATCCGCAACAACATACGCCGCACATCGGGATGCTCGACAATCGCCACGGGTTCGCGCGAGTTGCCGCCCGCCCGTGCGGACTGAACACGCTCGCGCGCGAAATTCACCGCCTGCTGCGTCGCCCGTTCACCAATCTGCACACCCTGCAGACCGACATTGAGGCGCGCATTGTTCATCATCGTGAACATGGCGCGCATCCCGCCATTTTCCGGGCCGATCAGCCAGCCATGGCAATCGTCATTGTCGCCATAGGACATCACACAGGTCGGCGAAGCGTTGATCCCCAGCTTGTGCTCGAGCGATACACAGCGGGCGTCATTTTCTTCGCCCGGCTCGCCATTTTCATCGAGCCTGTAGCGCGGGACGAGGAACAGCGAGATCCCCTTGGTGCCTTCGGGTGCGCCCGGTGTGCGGGCGAGCACGAGATGAACGATATTGCTCGCCAGGTCATGTTCGCCGAAGGTAATGAATATTTTCTGGCCCTTGATCCGCCAGCTGCCGTCTTCGGCAGGTTCGGCCTTCGTCTTGAGCGCACCGACATCCGAACCGGCCTGCGGTTCGGTGAGGTTCATCGTGCCCGTCCATTCGCCGCTGGAAAGCTTGGGCAGATAGGCCGCCTGCAGCTCTTCGCTGCCATGATGGGTGAGCGACTCGATCGAACCCACGCTCAGGATCGGGCAAAGCGCAAAGGCCATATTGGCCGAACCCAGGGATTCCATGATCGCGATAGCCATGGTGAACGGCATCCCCTGCCCGCCAAATTCCACGGGCGCCGCTATCGTTCCCCAACCGCCTTCGACATAGGCGCGATAGGCCTCGACATAGCCTTCTGGCATCACAACACCCTTGTCGGTGAGCTTCGCCCCTTCGGTGTCGCCCAGCCGATTGAGCGGCGCCCACTCTCCGGACGCAAGCTGGGCCGCCCCTTCCAGAATGGCATCGACCATATCGCCGGATGCCTCCGCAAAGCGTTCGCTTTGCGCAAGCCGGGCAATGCCCGCGATATGTTCCAGCACGAAACGCTGTTCTGTCACGGGCGGCATGAAGCTCATTACTCTATCCTGATCTTGCGGAGAATCTGCGCGGCCTATAGCGCGGGTCAATGGCCACGCCAAATCCTCCTCTTCAAACGGAAGTCAAACCGTTAGGCGATGCGACGATAGCCGATGCTGCACGCCGGATCATCGCCGGAGAATGCGTCGCCGTCCCTACCGAAACGGTGTACGGCCTCGCGGCGGATGCGACGCAAGGCGAAGCGGTCGCCCGCATTTATGCCGCCAAGGGCCGCCCCTCCTTCAATCCGCTTATCGTCCATGTGCCGTCGCTTGACGAGGCCAGGCAGATCGCAGGCTTCAACGCGGCGGCAGAGAAACTGGCGGCAGAATTCTGGCCTGGCCCCCTCACCATGGTCCTGCCGGCGAGTAAAGACAGCCCGGTCGCATCGCTGGTCACCGCCGGCCTCGACACCATAGCCATCAGAATTCCCGCGCACCCGGCAATGCAGGCCCTGCTCCAGGCATCCGGCAAACCGCTTGCTGCGCCCTCGGCCAATGCAAGTGGCAGGATCAGCCCAAGCTGCGCAGACCATGTACGGAAAAGCCTTGGCGGCAAGATCGGCCTGATCATCGATGCCGGGCCGACACAGCATGGGCTGGAATCGACGATCGTCGCGCCGACGGATTCGGCCGTTCACATCCTTCGCCCCGGTCCCATCGACGCCGATCGGATCGCGGCGGTGACGGGAATGCCGGTTTCGGTCCGGGAGGTGGTCAAAATCGACGCTCCGGGCCAACTGGCAAGCCATTATGCCCCGTCGAAACCGCTGCGCCTCGACGCCATGGAAGCAAAGCCCGACGAATGGCTGATTGGGTATGGGGCGATTGCAGGCGATTCGTCCCTCAGCCCTTCGGGAGATCTGGTCGAGGCGGCGGCACAGCTTTTCGCCCGCCTGCATGAGGCCGAGGCGAGCGACAAGCCCCGTATCGCCATCGCCCCTCTACCGGCGACCGGGATAGGTGCGGCCATTGCCGACCGGCTGGCGCGCGCCGCCCATACCGGCTGAATGGCCACCATCCTTGTCCTCGAACCGGCGCAACATTAGGCTCACCCTGTTCGCATCGATAGAATGCGAGATGAAGAGGGGGCGATTATGACACTATTGCAGCGCTCAGGCGCGGAATTTCTCGGAACATTCTGGCTGGTTTTCGGAGGGTGCGGAAGCGCAGTGCTGGCTGCAGCCTTTCCCGAAGTCGGCATAGGGCTGCTCGGCGTATCGCTGGCCTTTGGCCTTACCGTGTTAACGATGGCTTATGCGATCGGCCATGTATCCGGTTGCCATCTGAACCCGGCAGTGACGATCGGGCTTTGGGCGGGCGGCAGATTTTCGGCATCGGATATCCCTGCCTATGTGATCGCCCAGGTTCTGGGCGCGGTAGCGGCGGCGGCCATGCTCTTCACTATAGCGAGCGGCGGCCCCGATTATGCAGGCGGCCTCGCATCGAACGGCTTTGCGGAACATTCGCCGGGCCAGTATACGATGATGGCGGCTTTGCTGATCGAGGTTCTCCTGACGGCATTCTTCCTGTTCATCATCATGGGCGCAACCGACGGGCGCGCGCCAGCCGGCTTTGCGCCGCTGGCTATCGGCCTCGGCCTGACGCTGATCCATCTGATCAGCATCCCGGTGACCAACACATCGGTCAATCCCGCTCGGAGCACGGGCCCGGCCCTGATCGAGGGCGGCGTCGCCCTGGACCAGCTCTGGCTGTTCTGGGTCGCGCCGATCATAGGCGGCATAGTCGGCGGTGTCATTTACAAGATGCTCGGCAGTGAAAAACCACCGATCGAAGGTGACACAGCAAGCTGACGCGACTGCTAACACCCTCTTGAAGCCAGCAAAAAGGCGTGGGGCGGTCTCTAAGCC
>JBPOET010000030.1:0-10652 GCA_051251675.1 Parasphingopyxis sp.
GTGTCCCGGTTGCGGACATGGGCCAGCTCATGCGCCATAACGCCCTCGATCTCGTCGCGATTGAGAATATCGAGCAGGCCCGATGTTGCCGCAACCGCCGCATTTTCAGGGTTGCGGCCGGTTGCAAAGGCGTTGGGATGGGGCGAATCGACGATATAGACTTTCGGCATCGGCAAGCCCGCCCGCTGGGCCATCTGCTGGACAAGACCGTAAAATTCCGGCGCTGTCCGGGCGTCGACCTCGCGCGCGCCATGCATCCTGAGAACGATCTTGTCGGCATTCCAATAGGTGAACAGGTTCATCCCCGCCGCCACGACAAGCGCCAGGATCATCCCCATCCGGCCGCCGAGCATCAGCCCGACGCCCATGAAGAGCGCCGTCATCACCGCCAGCATTATAAGGGTTTTGAATTGATTCACCTTGCGTCTCCGTCTTCAAGCCCCGAAATGGGGACTGACAGGCGATTTGGCAATTGGAGGACTATATGGCCGGCAAGCGCCCCGACTGGGTAAAGGCTCCCGCATATCTTTCCGAAAGCCCGCCGGTTCCCGAGCCCGAGCCTGTCGAGGCCCAGCCCGAACATGGCGGCAAGGATATGCTCGAGCCCACACGCTATGGCGACTGGGAAAGCAAAGGCATTTGCTGGGACTTTTAGCGCCGGCCCGAATTGCGTCCTACCGTTCATTCTTGAGCGGCCGGGCCATCAGCGCCTCGACCGTCGCCTCGACCGAAGTCTTGCCTTCCAGCAGCGCGCAAACCGCTTCGGTTATCGGCATTTCGACGCCGGCGTCCTGCGCCGCTTCGCGCAGGACCGGCGCCGTGTGCGCGCCTTCGGCAACCGTGGTCCGATCTGCGAGCAGTTCGGTGCCCGACTTGCCTTCGCCAAGCCCCTTGCCGAGCGAAAAATTGCGCGAGCTGGTCGACGAGCATGTCAGGACGAGATCGCCCAGCCCGGACAGCCCGGACAGTGTTTCGGCCTCGGCCCCGCGCGCCAGTCCGAATCGGGTCATTTCCGCAAAACCGCGGGAAATCAGTGCCGCGCGGGCATTCTGGCCCAACCGCTTGCCCTCCACCACGCCGCAGGCGATGGCGAGGACATTCTTCACCGCGCCGCCGATCTCGGCCCCGATCACATCCTTCGACAGATAGGGGCGGAAAGCCGGGCTCGCCAGGCGCGCGGCGATCGACTGGCCCAGCGCCCGATCCTCGCAGGCCAGGGTCACCGCGGCCGGAAGGCCGGCAGCCACTTCATGCGCGAAGGTGGGACCGGACAGGACCGCGATCGGCGATCCCGGATACACTTCGGCCGCCACCTCGCTCATCAGTTTTTTCGAGCCCGCCTCTATGCCCTTCGCGCACAGGATCAACGGCGCGAAACCGATCGACGCCGAACCGAGTATGTCGCGCACATGCTGGGCTGGCGCGACGACGAGGATCGCGTCGCAATCGGCCAGGTCATCGAGCTGACTGGTCGCCCGGATCTTGCGGGACAGGGGAATATTGGGGAGGAAAAGCGGGTTGGCGCTCTGATCGTTGATCGCCCGGACGACATCGCCCTCGCGCGCCCAGAGGAGAACCGGATCGCCGCCCGCCGCTGCGGCTTGCGCCAGCGCCGTGCCCCAGGCGCCGCCGCCGATAACCCCGATTGTTTCTATCGTCATGCCTTCACTCCTGCGCCCCTCGCTTTAGCGGCATCGGCGTCAAGCGGCCAGCGGGCGCGAGCCGGAATATCCAGCGGATCGTGCATCCCCGCGGCAAAGCGCTCGGCGCCGGCCCAGGCGATCATCGCCGCATTGTCTGTGCACAGCCAGGGCGGCGGCGCGATAAAGGCGAGGCCGTTTCGGTCGGCCAGTGCGCGCAGGGCTTCGCGGATCGCGCTGTTGGAGGCGACCCCGCCCGCGACCACCAGCGCCGTGACATCGCCGGCAGCATCAAGCGCCATGGCCGTGCGGTCCGCCAGGCAATCGATCGTCGCCGCCTGGAAACTCGCCGCGATATCCTCAGGCCGATACTGGCCGCTGTCGCGGGCGCGCAGGACGGCGGATTTGAGGCCGGCAAAGGAAAAATGCGGATCCGCCCGCCCCACCATCGGCCGAGGCAGGGGCACGGCGGCCGGATCGCCCGATTGCGCCGCCTTTTCCACGGCCGGCCCGCCCGGAAAGCCGAGGCCAAGCAGCTTCGCCGTCTTGTCGAACGCTTCGCCGGCTGCATCGTCGATGGTTGTCGCCAGTCTTTCGTACGACCCGACACCCTTGACGAGCAACAGCTGGCAATGGCCGCCCGATACGAGCAGCAGCAGATAGGGAAATTCGAGCGCCGGGTCCGCCAGCCGGGGCGAAAGCGCATGGCCTTCGAGATGGTTGACCGCAACCAGCGGCTTGCCGCCGGCCAGCGCCAGCGCCTTGCCTGTCATCAGGCCGACCATCACCCCGCCGATCAGGCCCGGGCCCGCCGTCGCCGCGACGGCATCGATATCGGGCAGAGAAAGGCCCGCATCTTCAAAGACTTGAGCCACGAGCGGCGTCATGACTTCAACATGGGCGCGCGCCGCGATCTCCGGCACGACGCCGCCAAAGGGGCGGTGCGCCTCCTCCTGCCCCGCCAGCGCATGGGCGAGAATTTTGCGCTCGCTCGTCACCAGCGCGGCTGCGGTTTCGTCGCAGCTCGATTCGAGACCCAGAATGATCGCCATGGCTCTTCCCTGCCACTCCATCACGGGCTAGCACAAGCCTCATGACGACAGCTCTTCGGTTAGGAACGCGCGGATCGCCGCTCGCAATGACACAGGCACGCATGGTCAAGGCGGCGGTGATCGCCGCGCACGGCCTGAACGAGGCGGACATCGCAATCGTGCCGGTCAAAACGACGGGCGACCGGGTGCAGGACAGGCCGCTCGCGGAGATTGGCGGCAAGGCGCTATGGACCAAGGAACTGGACCGCGCCCTTGGCGACGGGACGATCGACTGCGCCGTCCATTCGATGAAGGATGTCGAAACCATAAGGCCGGCCGATATCGTGCTGGCTGCGCATCTGCCCCGCGCCGATGTCCGCGAACGGCTGATCGGCGCGAACAGTATCGACGCCCTGCCCCAGGGCGCGCGGATCGGTACATCCTCGCCGCGCCGCGCCGCCCAGCTGCTGTGCCTGCGCCCCGATCTTTCCGTCATGACGCTGCGCGGCAATGTGGCGCGGCGTCTGGCGGCGGTCGAAAGCGGCGATGTCGACGCAACCTTGCTCGCCGCCGCCGGGCTGGACCGGCTCGGCCATGGCGATATCGGCTCCGCAATTCCCGTCGACACGATGCTCCCGGCCGCCCAGCAGGGCGCGATCGGCATTGAAACGCTTGCCGAAAACGCCCGGGTCCGCAAGCTGCTGGAGCGTATCGACGATCCGGCGACGCGCCAGTGCATCGAAGCCGAACGCGCCCTGCTCGATACGCTCGGCGCCGACTGTCATTCGCCGGTCGCCGCGCTCGCGCGGATCGACGATGGCGTCATGACCGTTACCGCCGAACTGCTGCTGCATGACGGTAGCGAACGGGTCGGCCGGTCGGCGGCCGGGGCGATCGATGCCCGCTACGATCTGGCGGAAAGCCTCGCCCGGGCATTGCTCGACGAAGCGAGCCCGGCCTTGCGGACCCTGTTCGCCGGATGACGCCACGGCTCATCGTCTTCCGACCGGAGCCGGGTGCCAGCGCGACCGCGAAACGCGCCCGGGCGGAGGGCTGGGCGGTTACTCTCCTCCCCCTGTTCGAAATCGCGCCGCTCGCATGGCGGCCGCCCGGTGCGGACGATTTCGATGCTGTGCTGATGACCAGCGCCAATGCCGCGCGCTGTGGCGGGCCCCGGCTCGCCGGTTATCATGGCCTGCCCCTATATGCAGTGGGCGCGCCAACCGCAGAAGCGGCGCGTGAACACGGATTCGGGACTGTCATCGCCGGCGACGGAGGCGTGGCCGAGCTGGCGGATCGGATGCGGGCCGACGGCGCCACCCGCGTCTTTCATCCGTGCGGCGAAACCGCGCGGACGTTTGACGAAAACGGGCTCGGCATCCTTCACGTCCCGGTCTATGCGGCCCGCCGCGCGCCGCCGCCGGACCTCGCGGCCGCAATCGGCGATGACGCCATCCTGCTCGTCCATTCGCCGCGGGCGGCAGGCTATCTCGATAGATTGTGCAATGCGCAGGGCATCGCGCGCGGCACGGTTTCGCTGGTCGCGATTAGCGAAGCGGCGCTTGCGGAGGCCGGGACGGGCTGGCGCACGGCGCTGGCCGCGGAACGCCCGACCGACACCGCCATGCTGGCCGCCGCTTCTTCACTAGGCGGACGCTCCGCTATCGGGTAAAGCAGCGGCCCGGCGCACATATCGTGGGCCGTTATGTACCCTGGACCCACATCTATGCCGCGCGATTACGAGCCGATCGAAACAACAGAAACACCGCAGCGTTCGCTGATCCGGGTGCTGATCATCGCCGGCGTGGCCTTTCTGGGCGGCGTGATCGGCATGGGCTGGTTTCTCGTGAATTATGGCGGATCCATGGGCATTCTCGCCGTCGAGGAAAACGCCCCGCCCTCCGAAGAAAGCAGCGCGGCCATTACCGCGCTAGAGCGCCAGCTGGACGAAGCCGAGCCCGGGCTGCCCGGCGCGCCGGTGGGAGAAACGCCCGATACCGCGGAAATCGAAGCGGATCGCGCAACCCTGGCCAGGCGGGTCGCGCAGCTTGAGGACCGCATCGATCGCATCGGGACGCGCGCCGGCGCCGCTGCCGGCAATGCAGACCGGGCCGAAGGCCTGCTGGTCGCGTTCGCCGCCCGGCGGGCGCTCGATCGCGGGGTCGCCCTTGGCTATATCGAGGGCCTGCTCCGCGAACGGTTTGGCCGGTCCGCGCCCGAAGCCGTAGCGCGCGTCATCGCGGCTTCGCAACAGCCGGTAACGCTGGACGGCCTGCAATCGCGGCTGACCGAGCTTGAGCCCGCACTGATCGGCAGGGGCGAAGGCGAAAGCTGGTGGGATGCCACGCGGCGGGAGTTTTCCGAACTTTTCGTGTTGCGCCAGGAGGGCACCCCGTCGCCCGCCCCGCGCCAACGGCTGCAGCGCGCGCGCGACAAGCTTGCCGTCGGCCAGGTCGATACCGCGCTGGCGGAAGTGCTGCGGCTGCCGGGCCGCGAAGAAGCCGATCAGTGGATATCCGACGCCCGCCGGTACATCGCCGCGCGCAACGCGCTCGACCGGATCGAGACGATCGCGCTTATGGAGCCGCGTATCGCCGAACGGCAAAGACAGCGCGAAGAAGCGCGCGAAAACGCGGATGCCGATACGGCGGAATAGCCGCGTTATTCCGCGCCGACATTTTCGCGCGGCGTATAGAGTCCGTCAAAAGCGACCGACCAGCTCTCCCCGCTATCGGTTGAGATTTCCCAGAATTGCCGGACGGCGCCGCCATCTTCCGGCGTCCAGGTCACGCGGTTGATCGTGCCGGTCGCCCGGCTGATGGGCAATTGCACATCAGAGAGTATCATCGCGCCCTCGCCGTCGAGATTGCCTTCGAGATAGACCGGCGCACCATCGTTCGCCATCCAGGTCTGGTGCCAGCGGTCGGATACCCTGTCGTAGAAACTGAGGCTCATCCCGGTATAGGCGCCAGCGTCATATTGCTCCAATATCACGCAGCCGCCATGGCGGGAGCTTATCCGGCTTGTGGCCGTGAACTGGCTCGCCCCGCTCGCGGTGACATTCCACTCGCCGAGCCAGAAATCGAAGGCCCGGTACGCATTGCCCGCACAAGGGGACGCCGCGGCGCCGGGATTTTCCTGCTGGCCGGGATTTTCCTGCTGGGATGCCGCGTACAGGCCGCCGCCTGCCGCCAGCCAGCCGATCGCCAGTGCCTTCGCGATTGTCGCCCGAAGAACTGTGTCACCCATAGTCGCGCTCCATACCCGGACAGGATGGCAAGCTTGGTCCTTTTCGGGGGTGTGCGAAAATCGCTATTCGACAAAGCGATATATGGCTTCGACCGGTCCGGTCAGCCGCGGTCCGCGCGCTCCAGGACGCGCTGGGCCTGCAGCAGGTGCGGGCGATCCAGCATTTTTCCGTCAAGGCCGATCGTTCCGAGATCCGGATTGGCGGCGAACAGCGCCACCACTTCACGCGCATGCGCGATCTCGGCCTCGCTCGGCGTAAAGGCCGCGTTGATTAGCGGCACCTGGGCAGGATGGATGGCCAGCTTTCCGGTAAACCCTTCGCGCCGGCCTTTCTCGCAATCGACAGTCAGCCCGTCTTCGTCGCGAAAATCGCCAAACAGACTGTCGACCGGCTGCACCTGCGCCGCCACCGCACCCGCAAGGCAGAGTGACCGGGCAAGCTTGTAGGTGAAACTGAGCTCGCCATCGCTGTCGAACTTGCTCGACGCGCCGAGCGCCGCCGACAGGTCTTCCGCGCCCCAGGTCAGCGCCGCAAGCCGGTCGCTCGATCCCGCATAGCTGCCAAGGCCGAACAGGCTGGCCCCGGTTTCGGTGGCCACGGCGCTGATCCTGATCGCTCCGGCCGGCACATTGTGCGCGGCCTCCTCCGCCTCCAGCATGGCCGCCAGTTTCGCGATATCGGCGCCGCTCTCGGTTTTCGGAACCATGACGCCATAGGGCCGGGCGCCGACAATGGCCGCCAGATCGGCTTCGGCCAGGTCGCTGTCGAGCGGGTTGATGCGCACCCAGAGCTGCGCCCCGGCGGCACTGCCCTGGTTCAGCGCAGCGGCCGCCGTTTCGCGGGCGGCGGGCTTGTTCGCCTCGGCCACCGAATCTTCCAGATCGAAGATCAGCGCATCGGCTTCACCGCCCAGCGCCTTGGCGATTTTCTTTTCACTGTCAGCCGGAACGAATAGCCAGCTTCGCGGAATGGTGGTCATAAAGGCGAGCTTATCCTGCGGCCGTGTCGGGAAGGTCGATAATACATTCCTGAACGCCGCGCGAAATGAACTGGCCGGCCTCGAACGCCTGATCCTCGTCCAGATCGGCGCGCAGCTCCAGAGCGGTTTCCTCATCCCCGGCTATTTTGGCGATCACAAAGGCGTGGGTTTCCGGCGTCAGCTGCAGGGCCTGTTCATCGAGACAGGCGCAAAGCTCCGGCGTCAGTTCGCCCTGCGCATTGCAGGCGGCGGCGAAATCGCCCGGCGCGGGCGCGCCGCCGCCGCAGGCCGCAAGGGCGGTCGACGCACAAAGCAGCGCGGCAATACGGCTATGGGAATGGAATATGGCGGACATGGTATTCTCCCTTTGAGTCGCCCCTGGACCATGCCCCAACAGTCCGGCCTGCGCAAATGCGTATCACCCCTGATTGCGCGCGCCCGGTCCTTCGCCGCTCCTGCGCACCGCTTGACAGGCCGGTAATGATGAAACACCCCGAATACGCCGTTTCCCACCGCCATGCAGGTGCCCGTCATGTTGCCTTCGCTTATCGTTATCGACGATTTTCTCAGCGATCCGCACGGCGCACGGCGCCAGGCGCTGGCACTCGACTATGATCCCGCGTTCAAAAAGGGCAATTATCCCGGATTGCTCTCGACCGATACGCTGCCGATCGAGGGGCTGGAGCAGAGCGTCGGCCGGATTGTCGGCGTGCCGGTCAAGGCCGATCCCCAGACCAGCCACGGCCATTGCCGGCTTACGCTAAAGGCCGACAAGGGCAGGAGCGGCGTGCATATCGATCCCTGCTTCTATTCGGGCATCCTCTATCTGAGCCTTGACGCGCATTGCCGCGGCGGCACCGATTTTTTCCGCCATCGCCGGACCGGGCTGGACGGCGTTCCGAGCGACCCCGCAGCGCTGGCCGCGACAGGCTATGCCGATCCCAACGCGCTGATCGAAGATGTGGTCAACAAGGACACGACACAGGCCGGCAAATGGGAGCGGACAACGCGGGTGCCGATGCGTTTCAACCGGCTGATCCTGTTCAAGCCCTGGCAGTTCCACAATGCCGGGCCGGGCTTCGGCCGCGACCGGGAAACCGGGCGACTGGTCTATCTGATGTTCTTCGCTGCCGCACATTAGCATCTGGCGCAGGGAGCGGCCGACGGACCCCGATGCGCTGGGTTGCGGCATAAAGCCCGGGCTGATCCACCCAAAGTTTTCATAGCTAGACTCATGGGGGAGGATAGGCGAGGCTGGCCGCCATAACGCCTCTTCGCCTCATTACAGGACATCCGGACATGACCGAAACGACCGAAACCGACGCGCCCGCAAACCAGCCCCCAGGCTATGAGCCCGCGAAGATCTGGACATGGGACAAAGCCAGTGGCGGCCGGTTCGCCGCCATCAACCGGCCGATCGCCGGGCCGACGCATGACAAGGAACTGCCGGTCGGCGAACATCCGATCCAGCTTTATTCGCTGGCGACGCCCAATGGCGTAAAGGCGACCGTGATGCTCGAAGAGCTGCTCGCGCTTGGCCATGAAGGCGCGGAATATGACGCCTGGCTGATCAATATCGGCGAGGGCGACCAGTTCGGCAGCGGCTATGTCGACATCAATCCCAATTCCAAGATCCCGGTCATGGTCGACCGGTCTGTTCCCGAACCGCAGCGTGTGTTCGAATCGGCCTCGATCCTCGTCTACCTCGCCGAAAAGTTCGGCGGCGCTTTCCTTCCGAGCGATCTCAAAGCCCGCACCGAAACCTTCAACTGGCTGTTCTGGCAGATGGGCAGCGCCCCCTATCTCGGCGGCGGTTTCGGCCATTTTTACGCCTATGCGCCTATGAAGATCGAATATGCGATCGACCGCTTTGCAATGGAGGTGAAGCGGCAGATGGACGTGCTGGACCGGCATCTGGCGGATCACGAATATATGGCGGGCAGCGACTATACGATCGCCGATATGGCAGTCTGGCCCTGGTATGGCGGGATGGCGAAGGGGGTGCTCTATGAGGCCGCCGAATTCCTGCAGGTCCACGAATATACCCATCTGGGCCGCTGGGCCGACATGATCGCCGAGCGCCCCGCCGTTCAGCGCGGCCGTATGGTCAACCGCGTCTGGGGCGATCCGGCAACCCAGCTGCCCGAACGCCACGACGCCGGCGACTTCGAAACGAAAACCGCCGACAAGCTGGCCTAACAGCCGGACAAGGTGCTCTAGCAAGGCACCGTCCGGTTCGGGATTTCCGGAAGAAAATGGAGCGGGCGAGGCGATTCGAACGCCCGACCCCAACCTTGGCAAGGTTGTGCTCTACCCCTGAGCTACGCCCGCTCGGCGCTCTTCGACATAATGGCAAAGCGTTGCCATCCGGTGAAGAGGCGGCGCAGCTAGCATGGGATTACACAGGGAGCAAGGGGGAAAGGCGGCTATCCGGTCGGGCGCTCCGAAGTCAGCCCCGCCGCCGCCAGCGCAGCCATGCCGCAGGCGATGTCTTCAGGGACCGGCGCGCCGGAGACACCGATGCCGCCCAGAGGGTTCGCCTCAGCGTCGAAAATCGGCAGGCCGCCGCCAATCGTGGCGATATGGGGAAGGTTGGGCATATCCCAGTCCGCAGACCGCTGGGTCGGTGTCCGGTACCGCGCGGCAGACTCGCCCTTCCATTGCGCAAGATCCTGCGCGGCGGGCGACGCGCCATCCATCCGGGCATAGGCGACCAGGATGCCGGCATTGTCATAGATCGCGATCGCCACCCCAAGGTCATGCTCCGCCGCATAGTCCAGGCAGGCCTGCTGCATCGTCCGCGCCGATTCCAGGCTGATCTGCGGCCGGGATTCCTGCGCACCCGCCGGCGTCAGCGCCAAACCGGCCGCCGCAGCGCCCATCAGAAAATGTTTCATCATGCTTCTCCCTGTTCGCCTTCTGGCTATCCGATAGCCGGCGATCCTCCAGTCCTGTCTCGATAGGCGGCGAAATCCGTTCGATCAGCGACCGTCACCGGGGCGCAAATTCCGGGCAGCTTTGTTCGGGGCCTTGGGTTATCGGCACCGCTGCCCCATATATGCCGCAAACGTTCAAACAGGAGTCGAACTATCGTGGCCACGCAATTGGGACTGACCGAAGACCAGAAGGCGGAGGTCGAGAAATTCCGCGCGGATGTCGTCGAGCCGTCGATGAGCCAGCTCGTGATTCTCGATTTCTGGGCGGAATGGTGCGGGCCGTGCAAACAGCTCACGCCGCTGCTCGAAAAAGTCGCGGCCGATTATGCCGACAAGGGCGTTGTCCTGAAAAAAGTGAATGTCGATGAAGACAAGTTCATCGCCTCGCAGTTCCAGATCAAATCGATCCCGACCGTCTATGCGATGTTCCAGGGCAAGCCCGTCGCCGATCTTGGCGAGGCGCGGACCGAAGGTGCACTCAAGCAGATGCTCGACCAGATCCTGGCCCAGCTGCCCGTCCAGGGCGAAAGCCAGCAGCAACAGGCCGAGATCGAACCGCTGATCGAAATGGGCGAGCAGGTTCTTTCCGATGGCGACGGGGAGCGCGCGCTTTCCATCTTTGGCCAGATCATGGAAATGGCCCCGACCGAACCCAAAGTGCTTTCCGGCTTTGTCCGCGCGCTCGTCATGATCGGCAAGATCGACGAGGCGAAGGAAATGCTCGCGCAAATTCCCGACGATGTCGCCAAGGACCCGGCCATCGCCCGAGCGCAATCGGCGGTCGACCTGATCGGCGATGCGCCGGCGGGCGAAGAT
>JBPOET010000300.1:0-3184 GCA_051251675.1 Parasphingopyxis sp.
GCATATTCATTGGCGGTAACGGACGCGAACTGGCCGCGCGTTGCCTCGACAAGCTCGGGCGTCACCGCGTCCGGATCGCTTTCGATCGTATCAAGCACGACAACGAACCAGCCCTGATTCTGGGGCAGGCGTACCAGCTTGGCGGTGTTCGCCGCCATCCGGAACAACAGCCGGAGCGGTGCGGGCACATTCTGGCCCGCCTGCGAAATGGCGCGTCGCGTCGCTCTGGCCGGCTGCGGCGCGGGAAGGGTTACACCGGCTTCGGCAAGCGCCTGCGACAGGGGCATCCCGCCATTCACCTTCGCCGCAACCTCGGTGGCGATAGTACGCGCGCGGTCGGATGCCCGGTTGCGCATGAAATCCTGGCTGACCTGCTGGCGGATCGACGCAAGCGGCTGCGGGGCGGACCGGGCTATCTCCGTCACATCGACCAGAGCGTAGCGCTGATCGACGATAATCGGCGCGAGGACGGCGTCTTCGTCGTCATCGAGCGTAAACGCCATTTCCAGGATCGGCATAAGATCGGCACTGGGCCGGAAATCGGGCCGTTGCCGGGATACGCCGTCAGCGGAAACAAGCGGGGTGGACACGATGGTCAGCCCCTTGTCGTCGACAACTTCCTCGAAGGACGCGCCGTCGTCGATGGCGGTTTCGATATCGATATAGAATTGGGCGAGCGCCTGATTGGCCGCCTGCTCGCTGAGCGCCTGGACGATTTCCGGACGTACATTGCCGAGCGGGGTCGCATTCCGGTTGACGATGTCGGCAACGCGAATGATGTGCCAGCCAAGGCCCGATCGCATCGGTTCCAGCAACGCGCCCTCATTGGCGGCGAAAGCGGCTGCGGCTATGCTTGCCGAGGTGGTCCGCTCAAAGCTCTCCTCCGTCGCCCCGCTGATTTGGATGGCGGGAAGGGAAAAGCCGCGCTCCACAGCCTCGGCACCAAAGTCCGCGCCGCCATTGACGGCGGCGTAAAAGGCCTGGGCGTCGGCCTGGTCGGCAAGGATGATCTGCTGGAAGGTGCGGGTTTCGCTGCCGCCATAGGTGTCGCTATTGGCCTCGTAATATTCGCGGATCTGCTCTTCCGTCGGCGCCGGCACATCAATATCCGCGAGAGAGAAAGCCGCATAGCGCACGGACCGCCGCTCCGGCAGGGTGTAGCGGCTTATATTGTCGCGATAGAAGCTCTGCAGTTCGTCATCGGTCGGAGCTGCGCCCTGAGGCATTGCGCTGGAGGGGATGGCCGCAACCTGGCCGCTGCGCTCTTCCAGCAGCAGGCTGGTATAGGGCCGGGCGACCGCAGCCGGCACCTGCGCCCCCGCCGTAATCGGCCCAAGCATCAGGCCTACCAGCGTCTGGCGCGTAAGATCAGTGCGGACTTCGTCTTCCGTCAGGCCCTGCTGGATCAGCACTTGCCGGAAAGACGCTTCGTCGAAATTGCCTGTGAGGCCCTGAAACGCCGGAATCTGGGCAATGGCCCGGTCGATAAGGCGTTTGCTGATCAAAAGGCCGTTTTCGGCGGCAAATGCGGCAAGGGCCTCGCTTTGCACCAATTGATCGATGGCCTGGTCGAGGCCGCCATTGGCGATCACCGTCGCCATGTCGATGCCGGGCTGCTCCTCGCGCGCGTTCTGCAACGCGCGCGCCATGATCTGTGCGATCTCTTCGTCGGTCACGTCCGTGCCGTCGACCGAAACGACGGTGTTACCGCCACCGAGGAAACTTCCGCTTGGGGCACTGACATCGGCCAGGGCGAAGGCCGCCCCGATCAGCACGACAAACAGCATGGCGAGCACCACGCCCAGTTTCGATGAAAACAGCCTGCGGAAAAAGGTGATCATGGGATTGGCGTCTTTGCGTAAAGAGGGTCCGGTTTGTTCGTGCTTTACGGATGTGGCCGCGCCGCTTCAAGCGTTGTCGCGCGATTGGCAGATGAGGATAGCGCGGCTATCAGGCGGCGCAAACAATCACCAAAGGAAAGAACGGGGCCATGGCGCGACGCAAGCTTATTGCCGGTAACTGGAAAATGAACGGCCATCTGGATCATTTGCGCGAACTGCACGGAATCGAAAAAGCGGCAAAGGCCCATCCCCAGGTGGATGTCGCCATCTGCCCGCCTGCGACGCTGATCGCGGCGGCGGTTGCGCGGGTTCCGGGCCTCTCCATCGGCGCGCAGGATTGCCACAGTGCGGATAAGGGCGCGCATACCGGATGCCTGGCGGCGCCGATGCTTCGCGAGGCTGGCGCGCATTATGTCATTGTCGGCCATAGCGAGCGCCGCGCCGACCAGGGCGAAACCGATGAAGATGTCTGCGGCAAGGCCGAAGCCGCGCATCGGCATGGCCTCACGGCCATTGTCTGTGTCGGCGAAACCGAGGCGGAGCGCGACGAGGGTAGGGCCGAAGCCGTCGTTACCGCGCAGATTGCGGGGTCTGTCCCCAAAGATGCCGGGGCGGAGTGGCTGGTCGTGGCCTATGAGCCGGTCTGGGCGATCGGCACCGGACGGGTTCCGACGCTGGATGACGTGTCGGCGATGCACGCGGCGATTCGCGCCAAACTTGCCGAGATTATCGGCGAGGAGGCGCAAGGCGTACGCATTCTGTACGGCGGTTCGATGAACGGCGACAATGCCGCCGATCTCCTTGCGGTCCCCAATGTAGACGGCGGTCTGGTGGGCGGCGCAAGCCTCAGTGCTGACAAATTCGTGCCGATTATCGACGCCGGGGCCGCGCTCGCTTGAACCTTGGGCCGGAAGCGCCTATTTCGCCCTGCAATGCAAAACCGTGCCGCTTGGCGGCCGGCGCAATTATATAGAGATTTGTCATGTTCACCTTCCTGCTCGTCGTTCAGGCTGTTGTCGCCGCCCTGCTTGTCACGCTTGTCCTGATGCAGCGTTCCGAAGGCGGCGGGCTCGGTGTGGGCGGCTCCTCATCGGGACTGATGACAGCGCGCGGACAGGCGGATTTCCTGACGCGGGCGACGACGTTCACCGCGTTCGCCTTTGTCGGGCTGAGCATCCTGCTTGCGGGCATTGCCACGCAGCGTCAGTCCGACACCGGCATAGACGACAGCCTTCTCCCGGCCGCTGAATCGACGACGCCGATCGCGCCGGTTGGCGGCGAGGCGCCGGCCACGGAGCCCGTCGACAGCGATATTCTGAGCGCGATTGCCGGCCAGGCCGAGA
>JBPOET010000301.1:0-3174 GCA_051251675.1 Parasphingopyxis sp.
GGCCGGGGGCCGATGGTGGAGCGGTTGCAGCAGCTGTACAGTGCGCGCCTTGCCGCTGACACCGCGGCGCGGTCGCGCCCATGACCATCCGGATCGCGATGTGGTCGGGACCGCGCAACATCTCGACCGCGATGATGCGCAGCTTCGGGAGTCGGGCCGACTGCGCGGTGACCGACGAGCCCTTCTACGGCGCATTCCTGAAGGCGACGGGCGAGCCGCAGCCGATGGCGGCGGCAACGATCGCGGCCATGGATTGCGACTGGGCGTCGGTGCGGGATGCGATGAGCGGCGATGCGCCGGACGGCGCGCCGGTCTGGTATCAGAAACACATGCCCCATCATATGGTGGGGCCCGTCTCGATCGCTGACTTTCCCGATCACCGGCACGCCTTCCTGATCCGCGAGCCCGAGCGCGTCGTCGCCAGCTATGCGGCGAAGAACGAGCTGCGCGGACCGGAACTGCTCGGCTATGCGAAGCTGCGCCGCTATTTCGAGAGCGAGGCCGATCGCACGGGCAAGGTGCCGCCGGTGATCGACAGCACCGATGTGCTGGTCGACCCCGAAACCGTGCTGAGCCGGCTATGCGCGGCGCTCGATATCGCCTGGGATCCGGCCATGCTCGGTTGGGCGCCGGGGCGGCGCGAAAGCGACGGTATCTGGGCCGAGCATTGGTATGCGCGCGTCGAGGCGAGCACCGGTTTCGCCCCGGCGCCGGACGGAATGCCGGACCTCACTGCCGAGCAGCGGGCCGTCGCCAATGCCTGTCGCGCGGATTACGAGGCGCTGGCGCGACACTGCATCCGTCCGCGCTAGCCCGGTTCGCAGGCGGGCTTTGTCTCCCATCTTGCGTTGCCTTCGATTGCGATCTCATGGGTCTGGCCATTTTCGAGCGCGTCGAACCAACCGGTTATCAGCGGCTGGATCAACCGGAAGTTGGGACGGTGGCGGACGCCCTCAACGATCGCGAGCGCGGCGAGCGAGCAGGTCGTCCGGAACAGCCGGCGTGAATGCGACGGTTCGACATAATTGTCGTCCGCGCCATGGATGAAGAGGATCGGCTCCTCCACCCGGCTCAACGCGACGATGCTCTCCCAGCTGTCCGGGATCAGCAGTTCGCTGTAGAATGGCGCCGCTTTGCCGAGATCGCTGAAAGTGGCCAGCGTGACGATGCCCGCCAGTTCCTCGCGCGCGGCCAGCTGGATCGCCACCGCGCCGCCCAGCGAATGGCCGAACACATAGATATCGTTCCCGCCAGCCTGCTCGCGCGCGAACTGGTAGAATGCGCGCGCGTCCGCCACCAGCCCGGCTTCGGTCGGCGAGCCCGGGTTTTCATTGAATCCCCGGTAGGAGGCAACCAGGACGCCGCGCCCTGTCTCCACAATCCGCTGGACATATCCGGCCATCCGCCCTGCATTGTCGCGCCTGCCGTGCAGGACGAGGATGATATCCCGATTGCCATTGGTCGCGGGCCAATAGAGCCCCGCCAGATCAAGCCCGTCCTCCGTCGTGACGGAGATGGCCTCCGGCGCCGCTCCATCCCATTCCGGCAGGGAAATCGAACCGGCCGGCGGCGCATAGAGTTGCTCCCTGGCAAAATGGGCGCAGCCGGATTGGGCGATGAGCATCGCCAGGCCGATCGGAAGCAAAAGGACAAAATATCGGCGGAGCATATATGATCGCCTAGCGGTGCCGGTCTTAACGGGAACTGTCCGCCGCTTCAGGATCTATCCAGCTTGCGTCGGGCAGGCCATAAATCTGGTCGAATATGTCCATCGGAATGCCGAACGGACGGCCATTGCCCGAATTCCAGAGCACGGCGACGCCCGTCCTGAGGGCGGGATCGACCATGACCATCGCCCTGTATCCGCGCACGGCACCGCGATGGGCAATCACCGTGTGCCCGGCATAGTCATATACGCGCCAGCCGAGCGCATAATGGGTATTGGATATCCTCTCCGAATAGCGCCGGTTGCGCCGGTCTTCGCGTTCCGTACGGACGACCGGGCGATGCGTTGTGGCGAGAACCGAAGGCGGAACGATATCGGGCGCGCCATTGACCTGCGCCTGCATCCAGCGGGCAAGGTCGCGGATCGATCCGTTCATGCCGCCGGCCGCCGGTATCCGGTAATAGGGCTCCACAACCGGCACCTCCATGCCTTCGCCGCGATGGCTGCGCGCCCAGCTCCGGCTCTCGAACAGGCCGCGCCGCGATACGCTGGCGGTGCGCATGCCGAGCGGCTGGAGCAGGCGGTTCTGCACGGCCATTTCATAGCTTTGGCCGGTAATGCCCTCGACGATCTCGCTCGCCGCATCGAATCCGATATTCTGGTAGCGATGGCAGGTGCCGGGCGGGCAGGCGACCTGATGGCCGGCCAGCGCGGTGCGCAGGATCAGCGGATCCTCGCCTGCCTCGAGCCGGTTGTCGAGCGCGTTGCGTTCGATGCCCAGCCGGTGCGACAAGAGATCGACGATGGTGATGCGCATCTGGCCCGACGATGGCAGCCGCAACGACGGCGCGAACCGTGAAACCGGCGCGTCGAGAGTGAGGGCGCCGTCTTCCGCCAGCAGCGCTATCATTGTCGATGCGATGCCCTTGGAGAGTGACGCCCAGCGGAAAACAGTGTCGACTGTCACCTCCTCGCCGCTGCCGTGCAAGGTTTCGCCATAGCCGCGCGCAAATGTAATCCGGCCATTTTCCATGATCGCAACCGAAAGCCCGACCATGGTGTCTTCTTCCATCAGGGTCTCTATCCGGCGTTCGATCTCGTTGTAATCGATCAGCCCGGATCGGCCGTCGAGTTCGATAATATCGCCGCCCGGTTCCAGCGAGACTTCTTCCGGCGGCGCGAGCGTGACGGACAGGGCATTGGAGACGGCATGGGTTTGAAAGGGTCCGCCGATAATATGGGCCATGAGCAACGTGCCGAGCGCGACAATTGCCAGTGTGAAGGGAAGGGCGAGGCGGTTCATGGACAGGGAGGAGCGCCGTTGATGGTCATGGAACTAGGGGAATTCGCAGCGCTTTGATGGCAGAATATCGGACGCGAGAACAGGGTTTATTGCGCCGTCAATCGTTCAGCGCGCCGTCAATTTTTCGGCGCAGTACGGGGAGCAGCTCTGCCACGAACCACGGATTTTTCGAAAGCCAGATATTGTTGCGCGGACTGGGATGGGG
>JBPOET010000302.1:0-3161 GCA_051251675.1 Parasphingopyxis sp.
TACGAACAGCAAGATCAGAAGCAGCGGAAGCAGGAACCACTGCCCTGTGATATCGCGCAACACGACACTAATAATGAAATCGAGGGCAATCGGTAACGAGAAACAGGCGAAGGCCGAGGGCAGGGTAATGAACATCAGCGCACCCATGCAGATCAGCCCGACCTGCAATGTGACAACAAATATCCGCATCTGTTCGCTACCGCCGGCATAGAACGCATCCAGCATAATGCTCCAGCCGATCGCGGCGACGGCTGCGTTGATGCAGATCGTCACGGCCAGCGATCGAGGACGTTCGATTCGGTCCCCGACATTTTTGGACGAGAAACGCAAAATTCCGAATACCGAGCATGCTGCAACAAGCGCCGCGCCGGCAATTGATCGGTTCAGGGCGGCAGTTTCGGAATAGAGCAGGACGAGCAGCGGAGCGAGAATAAGCGCCGTTGGCAGCAGGCTGTAATAAGAGCGACTTGCGGAACGGAGCTGGTTTTGCAGGGCGCGGTAGCGGAAGGTATCGGGACGCGCGCTGACGCGAAGGAGCTCGCGTACATAAAAGCGCGGTTTCCCCTGCCAACTTCTCTCGGTCCTAATGTCGCTGGCGTCAGGCAAAGCTCTACCCCGGGTAAACAGAGCATGAATCTAGGGAACAGGTGTAAAAAAGCTGTTAACCAACCGGATCGTCAGTCGAACATTGCCCAGTCAATCGGCGCATCGAGGTCGAGGCGAGGGGCATTGTCCGGCATTGGATATTTCAGACCGTTGCCGCAGTTGAACAATATAGCCCGGTCATCCGAGCCGATCTGGCCGGACTCCAGCGCTTTGGTGTAACCGGCGACCGTTGCAGCGCCTTCGGGGCAGAGAAGAAGCCCTTCATCGTGGGCCGTGCGTGCACGCGCTTCGAAAATTTCCTCTTCCTCGACCGCGATCGCAAACCCGTTCGATTCCCGCAGGGCGCGCAATATCAGGAAATCGCCGATGGCGGCAGGCACGCGGATACCAGCTGCGGCGGTGGATGCGTCGTCCCAGCGCTCGGCGCATTGTGCGCCCTTGTTCCAGGCGCGAACGATCGGCGCGCATCCAGAAGCCTGCACGGCGATCATGCGCGGGCGTTTCGAGCCGATCAGGCCGACGGCCTCGAGTTCGGCGAAAGCCTTCCACATACCTATCAGCCCGGTGCCTCCGCCAGTCGGATAGAAGATGACGTCGGGCACCTGCCAGCCAAGCTGTTCGGCAAGCTCGATCCCCATCGTTTTCTTGCCTTCGACGCGATAAGGCTCGCGCAGCGTGGCAATGTTGAACCAGTTCGCTTCCTTTTCGCCGGCATGCACAATCCTGCCACATTGGTCGATAAGGCCGTTGCAGCGCCAGACCTTGCCCCCCTGCAATGCAGTCTCGCGGACATTGATGTCGGGTGTGTCGTCCGGACAGAAAACAAAGCTCTCGATCCCGGCGCGGCTGGCATAGGCGGCGGTGGCTGCGCCGGCATTGCCGTTGGTTGGGATGGCGACTCGCGTGACGCCCAGTTCCTTTGCCATGGCGATCGAAAGCGCCAGGCCCCGCGCCTTGAACGACCCGGTTGGCAGCCTCCCTTCATCCTTTATCGATGCGTTGCCGCCGGCAAGGCGTTCCAGGGGGATAAGGGGGGTGAACGTCTCGCCTAGACTGGAGATATTTGCTCGGTCCCGAACCGGAAGCAGTTCGCTGTATCGCCAGAAATTGGCAGGCCGACCTGTAAAACTGTCTTTGGTTAGAACACCGCGAAGCGCGTCAAGATCGTAGCGGGCAAAGAGCGGTGCTCCCGCCGCAGAAAGATTGTGCAACTGGCCAGCTTCGACCGTCTCACCCGTACGGGTGCATTCAAGATGCGTAAAATGGCTGGTTGTCACGCTTGCGTCCCGCTTTCTGTTTGGTAGCCTTTAGCCGCTGGTGCGCAAATAAAAAAGAACGGCGCGACATCGTACGGGGACGGGGCGACGCGGCAGGCAAAAAAATGGCCCCGCCGACTGCCGTGTCGACGAGGCCAAATTCCGATATGAGGCTTTTAGCGTTTCGAGAACTGGAAGCTCTTGCGCGCTTTGGCCTTGCCGTACTTTTTGCGTTCGACGACGCGGCTGTCGCGGGTAAGGAACCCGGCCGCCTTCATCGTACCGCGCAGCTTCGGCTCGTAGCGCGAAAGCGCCTGGCTGATGCCGTGCTTCACGGCGCCGGCCTGACCGGAAAGCCCGCCGCCCTTGACGGTTGCGACAATGTCATACTGGCCTTTGCGATCCGAGATATCGAACGGCTGGTTGATGACGAGGCGCAGCGTGGGCCGTGCGAAATAGGTCGACTGATCGCGGCCATTCACCGTGATCTTGCCTTTGCCCGGCTTCAGCCAGACCCGGGCAACCGCATCCTTGCGGCGGCCGGTTGCATAAGCGCGGCCCAGATCGTCGATTTCCTGCTCGCGGAGCGGGGTTTCTTCAACGGGCGGCGCTGCTTCTTCAACGGTTTCGGCCGGAGCTTCGTCAGCGGCTTCCGCCGGAGCTGCGGCGTCCGCCGGTGCTTCTGCTTCAGCAGCCGGCTTTGCTTCCGCTACCGGTTCGGCAGCGGCGGCTTCGGTGATCTCTTTGAGATCGGAAAGCGATTGGCGTTTGTCAGACATTATGCGCCCACCTTGTTCTTGCGATTACGGGAAGCGAGATCGACGACCTCTGGCTTGAGGGCCTCGTGCGGATGTTCGGTGCCTCCGAAGATGCGCAGGTTGCGCATCTGCTGGCGACCAAGCGGGCCGCGCGGGATCATCCGCTCGACGGCCTTCTCGAGAACGCGTTCGGGGAACTTGCCCTCGAAAATACGTTCCGGCGTGGTTTCCTTCAGGCCGCCCGGATAACCGGTATGCTTGTAATACACCTTGTCGCTCGTCTTGTTGCCGGTGAAATGCACCTTGGCGGCATTGATCACGATGACATTGTCGCCGCAGTCGATATGCGGTGTGTAATTCGGCTTATGCTTGCCGCGCAGGATCTTCGCGATCTCGGCAGCCGCGCGACCGACGATCAGACCTTCCGCGTCGATCAGCACCCATTTCTTTTCCACTTCGAACTTATTGGCCGAGCGGGTGGTTTTCGTGAGCCCTTTCATGGCCTCAACCTCCATAAGGGGCTTGGTGCCCCGGCTTGTGT
>JBPOET010000303.1:0-3123 GCA_051251675.1 Parasphingopyxis sp.
GCACCGCCCGGCAGCATCGTGAAAGTGCCGCTGGGGCCGCGCCAGATAACCGGCGTTGTCTGGGATGAGGGCCGACTGGAAGGCGAACCCGTCGCCGCGCACAAGCTGCGCCCGATCCTTAGCGTTTATGATTCGCCGCCCCTGCCCGAAACTCTGCGACGCCTGATCGAATGGACAGCCGACTATTATCTCGCTCCCCTCGCCTCGGTGTTGCGCATGAGCCTGGCATCGACCAGCGGCTATTCGGGCGAGAAGACGATCACCGAATATCGGGCGAGCGGCGGCATGCCGGAACGCATGACGCCGAAGCGCGAACAGGCGCTGGAACTGATCGGCGACAGCCAGGGACTGATCCGTGAACTGTCAGAGATTGGCGAAGTCTCGGACGCGGTGATCAGGGGGCTGGTGAAAGCCGGAGCGCTGGAACCGGTTGAAATGTCGCTCGACGCCCCCTTCCCTCCGCCCGACCCCGATTTCGGGCCGCCCGAGCTCGAAGAGGGGCAAAGGCTGGCGAGCGAGCGGCTCAGCAAAGCTGTAGGGGAGCGGAAATTTGCGCCGATCATGCTCGATGGCGTTACCGGCTCCGGCAAGACCGAGGTCTATTTCGAAGCGATTGCGCAGGCGCTGCGCATGGGACGGCAAACGCTGGTCCTGCTGCCCGAGATCGCGCTCACCGAACCGTTCCTGACGCGCTTCACCGCCCGTTTCGGCTGCGAACCGGTCGCCTGGCATTCCGGCCTGCGCCAGTCCGAGCGCCGCCGCGCATGGCGGGCGATTTCCAAAGGCGAAGCGATGGTGACGGTGGGCGCACGCTCCTCACTCTTCCTGCCCTATCCGAAGCTCGGCCTGATCATCGTCGACGAAGCCCATGAGAGCGCCTTCAAGCAGGAGGAAGGGGTCAAATATCACGCGCGCGATGTTGCCGTTATGCGCGGAAATATCGAAGATATCCCGATCATACTCGCCTCCGCAACGCCGGCTATCGAAACCAGGCAGATGGTGGAAATCGGGCGCTATGAGGAAATTACCCTGCCTCGCCGCTTTGGCGGCGCCGAGCTGCCCGACCTCGCCGCCATCGATTTACTACAGGATCCACCGCCGCGCGGTTCCTGGCTCGCGCCGACCTTGGTGCGCGCAATTGAGGAAACATTGGACCGCAAGGAACAGTCGTTGCTGTTCCTCAACCGGCGCGGCTATGCCCCGCTCACCCTGTGCCGAACCTGCGGCCATCGCTTCCAGTGCCCCAACTGCACGGCCTGGATGGTCGAACACCGGCTGCTCGCCCGCCTCGCATGCCACCATTGCGGCCATGTGATGCCGCCGCCCGCCGAATGCCCGGAATGCGGGGCGGAAGACAGCCTCGTCGCCTGCGGTCCGGGCGTCGAGCGGATCGCCGACGAAGTGACGGCCCTGTTCCCCACGGCCACAATCGCGATCGTGACGTCCGACACGCTCTGGTCTCCTGCAAAAGCCGCCGAATTCGTGCATCGGATGGAGGCAAACGATATCGACATCGTCGTCGGTACCCAGCTCGTCACCAAGGGCTATCATTTCCCTAATCTGACCCTGGTCGGCGTGGTCGACGCAGATCTCGGGCTACAGGGCGGCGATCTGCGCGCCGCCGAGCGGACCTTTCAGCAGATCATGCAGGTATCAGGCCGGGCCGGGCGCGGCGACAAGCCCGGCCGCGTGTTTATCCAGACGCATGAACCCGGGCACCCCGTGATCGAGGCGCTGGTTTCCGGTGATGCCGAGAGTGTCTCCGAGGCGGGAACCGAAGCCAGGCGCCATGCAGGCGCGCCGCCTTTTGGCCGCTATGCCGGGATCGTGATTTCATCGGAGGACGAGAAGCAGGCCTTCGAAACGGCTCGGATGATCGGTCAGACCGCACCGAAGGTGGAGGGCATGATGGTTCTAGGCCCGGCTCCCGCACCGCTCGCCATGCTGCGCGGCCGCCACCGCCAGCGTCTGCTCGTCCACGCCCGCCGCGCACTCGACGTGCAAAGCGTGATCCGCGACTGGCTCGGCGATCGCGACTGGCCGAAAAGCGTGCGGGTATCGGTGGATGTCGATCCGTATAGTTTCTTGTGACGGATGCGGAAATTGAGCGCCTAGTCTCGCCCTGCCTTCTCCCGCACAAGCAGGGCCTCTTTCCGCTTCAATCCATAGGCATAGCCGCCCAGACCGCCATCGGTCCGGATGACGCGATGACACGGGATGAGGACGGCGACATTGTTGGCCCCGTTTGCCGATCCCGCCGCGCGTACGGCTTTGGGTTTACCGACAGCCGCCGCGATTTGCGCATAGGTGCGGGTCTCGCCCGGCGGAATGCGCGTTAGCTCCCGCCAGACCGCCTCCTGAAATGCCGTTCCCTGCACATCGAGTGAAAGACCGTGGGGTTTGGCGGGATTGTCGACCGCGGCAACCGTGCGCGCGACCAGATCGGCCATCTCGCCATTGGCCGGGACGATTTCGGCATTCGGGAAACGCGCGCGCAAGGCCTCTTCGCGCTCGTCGAAGCTCAACCGGCAAATCCCCTTGCTGGTGGCCGCGACCAGCATCGCGCCCAGACTGGTCTGCGTAACGGCCCAGTGGATCGTCACACCATCGCCGCCCCGGCGCCAGGCGGACGGCGTCATGCCGAGCCTCTTGTCTGTTTCGGCATAGAAGCGTCCCGGCCCGGAATAGCCGGCTTCATAAATGGCATCGGTCACGCGGCCTTCGGTTTCGAGCGCACGTTCTGCCCGGTCGGCACGCAGCCGCCGGGCATAGGCCGCTGGCGTCACGCCCATCGCGCGGCGAAAGACGCGCAGGAAATGGGTCGGGGAATAACCAACCTGTTCGGCAATCTGATCGAGCTTCACCGTTTCTTCAGCCGCACCGATCAACGCCGCCGCTTCGGCAACCGCCGTTTCGTCGCGCGATACAGTGTCGGGCATGCAGCGCTTACAAGCTCTCAGCCCGGCCTCGCGCGCTTCCTTACCGCTGGCGAAAAAGCGTACATTGCCGCGCTTGGGATGGCGCGCCGCGCAAGATGGGCGGCAATATATGCCCGTGGTCAGAACCCCGGTGACGAAACGCCCGTCAACACTACGGTCGCGGGCCTGCACCGCCTGCCAGGCT
>JBPOET010000304.1:0-3111 GCA_051251675.1 Parasphingopyxis sp.
GCCATATCCCTGCCTCTGCGCTTCCAGATCGGCGCCCGCACGATGTTTTCCGTCAGGCGGCGACTTGTTCGTGTCGGCCTTTCCCTGGGAGAGGCGATGCGCGGAGAGGCGTTCGAGACGCCCGGACTGAACCGGGCCGACCATGGCTATCTGATCACCTCGCTTCGCGAAGACAGGCTGGCGGCGATCGCGGCGCGGCATCCCGGCATGCTGGCGCTCGTCCGCCAGCGCTATTCCCGGCGCTATGCCGACATGTCAGGGAGTTTCGATGCGTATCTTGCGACCTTTTCAGGCAAGAGTCGTTCGACGCTTCGTCGAAAGGTACGGAAATTTGCGGAAATTTCGGGCGGTGAACTCGATATCCGTATCTATCAAAGCGCTGAGGAAATGGCCGAGTTCCAAGCGCTTGCCCGGCGTGTTTCCGCCAAGACCTATCAGGAAAGATTGCTTGATGCCGGCTTGCCCGACGATCCGGCATCCAAAGCCGAGATGATACGCGCGGCGGCCCGGGGAGAGGTCCGTGCCTGGTTGTTGTTCGTCCGGAATGAGCCCGTCAGCTATCTCTATGCGCCTGCGGACGGCGACACGCTGATCTATGCCTATCTGGGTTACGACCCGGACTGGGCCAGGCATTCGCCCGGCACCGTCCTGCAGATGGAAGCGATGAAACAAATTATCGAAGAAGGCCGGTTTCGCCGTTTCGATTTTACCGAGGGCGACGGGCAGCATAAAAGATTGTTCGCGACCGACGGGATTGCGTGTGTTGACCTGTTGTTGCTCCGCAAAACACTTGGCAATTATCTGTTGGCCAGTGCTCTGGCGGCTTTCGACCGATGCGTGGGTTTCGCCAAGGGACTGGGTCTGGGCAAATGGGTCCGCCGTTTCTCGCGCTAGCGGCGTTCGCTAACCGATTTCCTCCTCAAGCTCTCCGAACAGGGCCGTTATGTGCGTGAGGCGAGGGCGTTCTTCCTCGAGAACCGCGCGGAATGCCCGTTTCTTGACCGCCACGACCTCCTCTTCCGACAGGCCCCTGTCTTCTGGCACCGTGGATAGAAGAATATCGATCAGCCGGTCCGCGCCATGCAACCGGCCCCAGAGAAAGTCATTCTCGCGATAGGCGCGGCTGAAGAACGCGCCAAAGCTGTTGAACTCGATCCCCCTGAGGGTCGCCTCTGCGCCGCCCTCGCGGATCGATTGGGCGTCTTCCGGAGCGATGCGATCGACCTTTACCGGGTCGAACTCGTCCAGCCCTTCGCCCTGCAGCAGGGGAAGTGTGGCAATGTCGTAAAACGGGAAGCCCAGATAAGCGAACAACATCGTGCGCCTTTCCGGCTTTGGCAGGGCGGCCAGCCCGGTTGCCAGCAATTCTTCGCCCTGCCTGTCGATCGCCTTCAGGTCGCGGGCGCCGGCCAGCATTTCGAGCGCTGCTTCGGGAGCCGTCGCCGCGTTGAGAGCGGCTTCGACCATGTCGTTACCGTAAAATTCCAGACGCTCACGCTCAAGATAGTGGCCCAATGTTTCATAAATGGCGTCGCGCACGAGGTTCAATGCATCGAGATCGCATTCTCCGCTTTCCTCGATCTGGCTGACGCTGCGCAGCATGAAGCGTAGACGGCGCGTCCGGAACAAAAGGTCATGCCGCCGGAAAAATGCGATGGCGTTTTCATTGGCGCCCGTATTGGAAAGCGCTTCGGAGTCGCCGAGCCCCATTTTGCTGACTTCGCGCCAGATGGCGCGATGCAGGGACCGGTCTTCCATACTGCCATTGCCGGCAATGGCGCTGAGCATGCCGACAATCTCGTCGACAATGCCAGACAGTTTGAGCTGGCCATAGGAGACATAGGCGTAGCCTGCTTCCTTGGCGGCGAAATTCTGGGCTTTTGCCCGCCATGCTGCAAGGCGTTGCGGGGTGGGGCGATTGAGGAACAGCGTCCGGCCAAAGTCATTCTCGATCGCGTTCTCGACCTCGGGACGGATTGCCTCGACGATCCGTCGCATCCGCAAAATTCGCTGCGAATGTTCCTCAATCGCTTCCAGATTGTCGCGAATGGGCTGCTCGCGCGGGATATCGGAAAGGGCTCCGAAAATTGCGCGAAAAAAACCGGGGCTTCCGCCGTCGCCATCACCCATTTCGATGCTGCGGACGCCGGGCTTGGGATCGATATAGACGAAACGCCGGTCGACCTCCCGGTGGGCGGGGCGGTCCCGCAAGGCGTCGATAGCGGGACCGAAGGGAGCATTGGCCAACACCGAACCGTCTATGAGCGGCGTCGTTTCGGCGGTCCCAGCCGCAAAGTGGCGCGGCAGGACACGTTGGAGAAAGGCTGCGCGACCGGGCCAGTCGATCCCGCGATCCGCCAGCACGGCGTCGAGTTCCTTCACCGTAAATGGCGGAAAGGCACCGGGAAAACTGGCCGTTGCCCGGGCTGCAAAAACAAGCTCGGGAATGCTCCCCAAATTCCGGGGGGAGATGCCGTGATCGCTGAAGGGAAGGGTCAGCCGATGCTCGGTTTCGATGATTTCGGGCGGCGAGTTCAGATGCAGTTTCTGCGGATGACCATGAAAATCCGTCACCGTCACGAACAGGTCGAGCGGTTGGCCTTCCGGTAGCAGGGGTTTGGTGGCCGGCATCGTATCCATCGCCTCGAAGGCATCGATGATAAGATTGGTGAAGCCCTTGCCTCCAAAAGGGGGTTGAAACCACTTTGCGCGGACAAAGCGGGAGAGTTTGGCGCTGACCTCATCCCAGGCGGCCGGGTCTACCGTGGCCTCGATCGCACCGCCCCGGCGGCGCGCCACGGCCCAGGCTATCGGCACGGCCCAGAATTTGGTGAACCGGGAGATCGGGCGTTTGTCCGGCGCGATCAGGATGTCGACATCGGCCTTGTCGAGCCAGAGGTCGGTCAGGGGGTCGAGCGATTTTCCCGAAGCGATGGCCTCTGCCAGAAATACGCCGTTGATGCCGCCAGCGCTGGCGCCCGCGACGATGTCGACCAGCGCGCGTAATTTGATGCCGCTGCGCCGTTCGATCGTGTCGAGCAGTTCGCGATACACGCGTTGCGAAGTGTCTGTCGGTACAAGGTCGTCATGAAAGGCGCGGCTGGCCCGGGT
>JBPOET010000305.1:0-3103 GCA_051251675.1 Parasphingopyxis sp.
ATGCGCCCGCTTTGGACCGGATTTCATCGATGGCTTCGTGCAGCGCGGGCAAGGTCATTGTCCGGCAATTGAGTTCCAGTTGCTCGATCTGGGCATAGAGATCGGCGCAAATCGGTAGGCGGGAATCCTCGCGAAGCTGCATTGTCCAGGCTCCTTACTATCGCGATCCCATTTGTGCGCCATTATGGTTAGTAAAGCGTTAATAGCGGCTGACCGACGATGTTCCGGTTGACAATTGGCGCGATCGCGGGCAATTGCGCGCGCTTCGGGCAGACGATGACATCCTCACCGTCACCGCGCCCCAGACAGCTCTTTTGATGAAAAGGTTAGGGTCATGGCCAAACCGGCGACCGTGAAAATTAAACTCGTCAGCTCCGAAGGGACGGGCTTCTTCTATGTAACGAAGAAAAATCCCCGCAACCTGACGGAAAAGATGGTCATGCGGAAATATGATCCCGTCGCGCGCAAGCATGTCGAGTTCAAAGAAGCCAAAATCAAATAGGCTTTGGTGAAATCGCCGGAGTTAGCCGCCCGGCCGCTTTTGCGCCCTGCGTCTGTCCGTATGACGATCAAATCAGGTTGCGCACTTCCTCGACAAATTTCATGACAGATATGGGCTTGGAGACGTAGCTCTCCGCCCCGGCTGCGCGAATTCGCTCCTCGTCGCCCTTCGCCGCATAGGCGGTCACCGCCATGATCGGGATCGCCTTGAGCGCATCGTCCTTCTTGAGCGCTGCGATAAGGTCCAGCCCGCTGACATGCGGCATCTGGATATCCATGATAATCAGATCCGGAGACTGGGCCTGCGCCGCCGCCAGTGCCTCGCGGCCGTCCGCAACGGGCTCGGGCGCATAATCGTGCGCGCGCAGCAGATCGCAGAAAAGTTTCCTGTTGAGATCGTTATCCTCGACAACGAGCACCTTTTTCGCCACGTCCCACCCCGGTTAGATTGTTCGGGAAATATCTAGGCGATGCAGAACGACGATACAAATGGCGATGCCGAATATGACGCCGAAGCGCTGGCTCTGCGCGCCCTCGCCTGGACCCTGGACGAGGAAGATCGGGCGCAGCGACTGCTGGCGCTGACCGGGCTGACCGCCGATCACCTGCGCGCCGCAATCGGGCAGCCGCCAGTGCTTGCGGCCATTGTAAAGTTCCTGGAAGCCCATGAACCGGATCTCATCTCTTGCGCCGAGGCGATCGGCACCTCACCTCAGAACCTTGTGAACGCGCGAAGGGAATTGGAAGCATGAGCCGACCGCTTGTCATTTGCGACTGCGATGAAGTGCTGCTGCACATGGTAAGCCATTTCGGAGACTGGCTGGATGAAGCCCATGACCTGGATTTCGTGCTGGAGGGCGGCAATTTCATCGATGCCGTGCGCCCGCGCGATGGAAGCCCGGCACTGAAAGGTGAGGAGATATGGCCGCTGCTCAATGGCTTTTTCGATACCGAGATGGATCGCCAGACGATCGTGCCCGGCGCCAGCGAGGCACTGGTTTCGATTTCCGAACATGCCGAGATCGTGATCCTCACCAATTTGCAGGATGAGTTCCGCACCGCCCGGGCAAGGCAGCTCGAAAAATTCGGGATCGATTTCCCGGTTCACACAAATCAGGGCGGTAAGGGAAACAAGGTCCAGCAACTCCTGGCCGACCATGCGCCACCACTTGCGCTTTTCGTCGACGATCTGGGCGTGCACCACGAATCGGTCGCGCGCAGCACCCCGCAGGTCTGGCGGCTTCACATGATTGCCGAGCCCACACTCGCGCCCAATGTTCCGCCCGCTACCCATGCCCATGCGCGGATCGACGACTGGCATGAGGCCCAGCACTGGATTATTGATCGGATTACGGAAGGAGAATCGGCATGAGTGGGACAATCGAGGCGAAGCTGGCGGAGATCGGTCTTGCGCTGCCCGAGCCCGCAGCGCCGGTCGCCGCCTATGTGCCGGCCGTCGAACAGAATGGCTTTCTCCACATTTCCGGTCAGCTGCCGTTCGATGAAAATGGCGATTTGATGCTGGGCCGACTGGGAGAAGATCGCGATATCGCTTTCGGCCAGCAGGCAGCGCGGGCGTGCGGCATCATGCTTGTCGCGCAGATGAAGGCGGCGCTGGGCGATCTCGACCGGGTGGAACGGGTCGTGAAGCTCGGTGTGTTCGTCAATTCCGCATCGAACTTCACCGATCAGGCTCAGGTGGCCAATGGCGCGTCTGAGTTGATGCAGGAAGTTTTCGGCGATCCAGGCCGCCATGCGCGAAGCGCCGTCGCGACGCCGGTCCTGCCTCTCGGCGTTGCTGTGGAGATCGACGCCATAGTTGCGGTGTCCGATGGCTGATCTGGCTTTCCTGACGCGCACGCCCTTTGCCCATCGCGGGCTGCACGGGGTTGACGTGGTCGAGAATAGCCGCGCCGCCTTCGAGGCCGCGATAGCGGCCGGGCACGGTGTCGAAACCGATGTTCAGGCCAGCAAAGATGGCGTGGCGATGGTTTTCCATGATTACGATCTGGACCGCCTGACGCGCAAGAGCGGTCCCGTGATCGACCGCAAGGCGGCGAAGCTCGAGAAGATCAGATTCAGGAACAGCGACGAGACCATTCCCCGGCTGACCGAGATGCTCGATCTCGTTGACGGTCGTGCGCCGATTCTGATCGAACTGAAAGCAAAGAGTCGTAAGGTGAAGAAGCTCTGCCGTTCGGTTGCCGACGCGCTCTCCGCTTATGACGGCGAAGCGGCCGTTATGTCCTTCAACCCAGAAGTTGGCCGTTGGTTCGCCAAACATGCGCCGGACATTGTTCGCGGCCTGGTCGTGACAGAGCATGATGAAGTTTCGCTGGCGGCCCGGCTCAAGGGCGCGATGCAACGATCACTGTCCGTGTTGCGCGCAGAGCCCCATTTCCTGGCCTATGATGTGCGGGACCTGCCTTCGGCCTTTGCGGACTCTCTACGCGCCAAAAATGTACCGGTCGTGACATGGACGGTAAGGACGGACGGAGAACGGGCGTCGGCGGCCGAAGGCGCCGATCAGATCATCTACGAAATTCCATGAGCGAGGGCGATCCCGAGCCCGTCGTGGCGCGGATTTCAGACGGGGTTGGAT
>JBPOET010000306.1:0-3097 GCA_051251675.1 Parasphingopyxis sp.
AGCGCAACCAGCGGAATACCCGTCATGTCTCTGAAACTTCTACCTCTATGGCGCAGGCATGGGCCCGGCGCACCGCTATCGTCATCCGGCCGACCTTGCAGGCAATGGGATCGCGGCCGAAGGGCGCGCGGTGCAGGGGCTGGATCGCAACACCCTCGCCAAAGCCGAGTTCACGGAGCCTTTTGCCATCGGCGGGCGACAAGGCCGACCAGTTTATCGCCGCTATGCGGGCGGACTGGCGGAGAGGCAGGTCATCAAGACTCACGGGAATCATCCATCTGATGTGGTTATCTGCGAGTGATTATCAATATCGGAAAGGAAAAGCCAGCCATCTATATTTCGCCGGGCCGCTAGCGGCCGGGATAGCGCAATCGGCCGAGAAAACGGGAAACGCTGAACCGGCGGTCCGGATCGCCGCGCAGCTTTTTCTTGAACTTCTCGAACTGCGCGACATTGCCCAGCCGGCGATCGAGAAAGGCTATGGTCTCCGCCTCGCCGTCGCTCTCATCGTCCATCCAGGCCATGACCGTGGACCCGTAAACGCCGGACAGGATAGTCCGTTTGCTGTAATGGTTGAAGTCGGTCGCGGTATCGCCAGCCAGCCTCCACATCGCATCCGCCGACCGCCAGGCAAGCTTGCCGGCAAGCGGCAAATTACTGGGCATGGCCAGGATCGCCATGGCGCGGCGCAGGGCCTCCTTGTTGGGCCGGGCGATTTCGATCCGTTTGAGGATCGCGCCCCTTATGCGCTTGTGAACGGGCATTGCGGCGAGCTCTTCGGCGGAAAAGGCCGCCGCCATTTCCGCATCGATATGGGCAAACCAGGCATCGATCATGTCCGGAGCGCCCTTGGGAAAGGCGAGGCTCGCGGCACCGGTGTCAACACCGGCTTCGTCCGCGGCCCTGTGGGCAGCCTCTTCGTTCCACCCGTCAAAAGCGGCATGCCCGGCGATAATCGGCGCAAGGTGCACACGGATTTCGTCAAGCGTAGGGTCTGCAGGAAGGGGCTGGGCCATGAGTTTGTATATACGCCTTCGACAAATAAGGCCAAGGCCTGTGCACGTGCTTCGTGACAGATTCCCATGCCTTTGGTATCGCTCCCATTCACAGGCTCGCGGCCTTGAGCCTTGAGAACAACAGGGGAAGCAAAATGGCAAAGTTTTTCGGAAATCTGAATATGGTGCTGGTCGCCGGCGTGGCGGTGCTGTTCGCGATCATGTTCGGCCTGCATGGCGATATGATGGGCGATGCCTATGCAAACAGTTTCATGCGCTATCTGCACGTGCTGTGCGGGATCATGTGGATCGGGCTGCTTTATTATTTCAACTTCGTGCAGGTTCCGGCGATGCCCGCCATTCCGGCCGAACATAAGCCGGGTGTAACCGGCCATATCGCGCCAAAGGCGCTGTTCTGGTTCCGCTGGGCGGCACTGTTCACGGTGCTGACCGGCCTCACGGTCGCGCATCTTTCGGGCTATATGGTCGAAGCGCTGACCCTGCAGCCCGGCGTCATGCTGATCGGTATCGGCATGTGGATGGCGCTGGTCATGGCGTTCAACGTCTGGTTCATCATCTGGCCCGCCCAGAAGAAGATCCTCGGCCTTGTCGAAGCCGATGACGCGGCCAAGGCCGCAGCCGCTCCGCGCGCGCTGATCGCATCCCGGCTGAACACACTGCTTTCCATCCCGATGCTCTATTGCATGGTGACGCAGGGTTTGCTCGGCAGCTGAACATTGTCCGGGCGGCGTTGACGCCGTCGCCCGGTCCTATCCCATCCCGATCGCACTGAACTTTAGGCCCGCCTAGAAATGCTTGGGCAATTGCCGGGTATTTGCCTCTGGCTGAACGGCGCCCGCTGCCTATGTTCGGCACTGACGAAACTTTCAGGGATACATAATTCATGCCTACGCTTTTCGATCCAGTAACGCTTGGCGCCATCGAAGCGCCCAACCGCATCCTGATGGCACCGCTGACGCGCGGCCGCGCCTCGCCGGGTTTCGTGCCCAACGCGCTGATGGCGGAATATTATACGCAGCGGGCCAGCGCCGGCCTGATCATCAGCGAGGCGACCGGCATCAGCCGGCAGGGGCTGGGCTGGCCCTCCGCGCCGGGTATCTGGACCGAGGAACAGACCGAAGGATGGAAGCAGACGACGGCGAGCGTTCACCAGGCAGGGGGCAGGATTGTCCTGCAGATGTGGCATATGGGCCGGATCGTGCACCCCGACTATCTGGACGGCGAGCCGCCGGTGTCCGCCTCGGCGACGACCGCGCCCGGCCATGCCTATACGCCAACGGGGAAGAAGCCTTACGAACAGGCCCGCGCCCTGCGCACGGACGAGATTCCCGGCCTGCTCGACGATTATGCGAAGGCCGCCCGCAATGCGATGGAAGCCGGTTTTGACGGTGTGCAGATCCATGCCGCGAACGGCTATCTGATCGACCAGTTCCTGCGCGACGGCTCCAACCTGCGCGACGACGAATATGGCGGATCGCCCGACAATCGCACCCGACTCCTCGCGGAAATCACGGAGGCGGTTATTCGCGAGGCGGGCGCGGACCGCACATCGGTTCGCCTTTCTCCCAACGGCGACAGCCAGGGCGTGGATGACAGCAATCCCGAAGCCGTGTTCCCGCTCGCAGCCCAGAAGCTCTCCGATCTCGGGATCGGCTTTCTCGAGCTGCGCGAGCCGGGCCCCGAAGGTACCTTCGGACGCACGGACGTGCCGAAACTCTCGCCCCTGATCCGCAAGGCCTTTGACGGGCCGCTGGTGCTCAATTCCGACTATGGCGCCGAGGACGGCCAGTCTGCACTGGACAGCGGGATCGCCGACGCGGTCAGCTATGGCCGTACTTTCCTCGCCAATCCGGACCTTCCGCGCCGGTTCCGCGAGGGGCTGCCGCTCAACGAGAGCAATATGGCGACATGGTATATTCCCGGACCCGAGGGCTATACGGACTACCCCTTCGCCGAAGAGACGGTTGCCGCCGAATAGGCGTTAGCCTGCGAAGCGCTGCCCGAGATCGAACATGGCGATGGCGGCCTTTGCCGCCTCGCCGCCCTTGTCCTTCTGGTCCGGACGGGCGCGGACTTCGGCC
>JBPOET010000307.1:0-3083 GCA_051251675.1 Parasphingopyxis sp.
CACCCGGCCTCCCATAGAATACACTGAGTGGGAGGCCGGGTGGGGGAGAGGGCCGGTGCCGCGCTCGACCGCCAGGCCGGGTCTGACAGACAAAGCGCCGAACCACTCCCCTCCCGGTCAGTCTTGTGCACTCACCTCTCGGGCAAAAGCCTCGATATCATTGAGCGATGCCACAGAGCTGCGGGTCCAGCGCGACAGCGCCGTCATGATCCGGATATGGCCGATTCCTTCATAGACGACATGGCGAACCTCGACCCCGGCAGCCTCTAGCCGATCGGTCAGCCGTGTGCTCTGCCGGGGTTTGACGGTCGTGTCGGCATCGCCATGGAGCAGCAGGGCAGGCGGATCGCCGGCGCTGGCAAAGTTGATCGGCTGGGTGGCTGCAAGATCGATCGTATTGCCGAATGCCCCGCGCGTCGCCGGCGTGTCGAGCGGCAGGAAATCATAGGGCCCGGCCATGCCGACCCAGCCGGCAATGGCCGCCCGGTCCGCGCCGAGCCAGCGTTCGTCCATAGCGAGCAGCGCCGCGATATGCGCGCCCGCACTATGGCCGACCAGGATGATACGGCCCGGGTCTCCGCCGCGTTCGGCGATATGCGTGCGAACCCAGCGCAGGGCCGCCGCGCCATCGTCGACAAAGTCCGGGAAATGGACGGTTGGCGACAGCCGGTAATTGGGGATGACGGTAACAAAGCCGCGCGCGGAAAAGGCGCGCCCGGCAAATTCATAGCCCGCCTTGTCGCCCGCACGCCATCCGCCGCCATGGATGAAAACGATCACCGGTAGCGCGGCTTCGCTGCTCAGGCCGGTCGGCGCATAGATATCGAGCCGCTGGCGATAGGCGTTGCCGAAGGCGATATCCTGCCCGATGCGTTCGGAGCCGGCATCCTTGGGCACCAGCCGGTTGAACAAGATCAGCTTGTCGGCGGTATAGACATATATGCCCAGCCCGACGATCGTCAGCACAAGGGCGATAAGGATATAGCGGATCATGATCCCGGAGTTACGGGTGACGGCCCGAAAAGTCGATATCGGAGGGTTCGGGAGGCCGGCCGGGGAAGCCGGCTGGTGCGGAGACGTTGCGGGAGCAACGTTCTGACAAACAGACGCTAGTCGATCCGATCGACCCGCACCCTTTGTTCGCGCAGGACGCCGCGGCCGAAAATCGTCATGAAGGCGATATCGGTGGCATCGCGCCCGGCAATGATCGGCACCAGGCCTTCCACCGGCGCCATGCGCGTCGCGTCGATCATGTGCCAACCGCCGTCGAGCCACACTTCGGCCACGGCATGGAAATCCTGCGGCTCCAGCGCCCAGGCATAGGCGGACACCATGCGTGCCGGGATCCCGGCCGCGCGCGCAAAGCTGATCAGGAGATGCGCATAGTCGCGGCAGATCCCCTTGCGGGAAAGGAAGGTGTCGGCCGCGCTGGTGCCCGTATCGCTCGATCCGGGCACATAGGAAAGCTGCGTATGGATCCAGTCTGCCATGGCAAGAATCCTGGTGCCGCCCGCCAGCGCGCCGAACGTATCGGCAACGAAGCGTGTAAACTGGTCCGACTGGCAATAGCGGCTCGGCCACAGGAAGGGCACGGCATCGCCGGGCAGCGCATGATGCGGCGTGGCGGGCAGGCGGGCAATGTCCGCCGATTGGCGTTCGACCTCTACGGTTGCGCGATACTCGGCGCGGAAGGGGCCGCCCGCCCGCGCCCAGCTGCGCTGTCCGATTCCGCCCGCGACGGGCGCAGGGCGCAGCGCGGTCGAGGCGGTTATGCCGCCATCGATCACGCGCTGCGAGGCCTCGTCGGCCGCCGCCTCGATCTGCAGCAGGATATCGGCTTCGTCTTCGATAAGATAATCGAGCAGGGCATGGATCGAGAGACGCATGGACGGGAACCAACTCAGCCGGAGGGAAACGCATATGGCGCGGCGCAGGGCGCTGCGTATCGCGCAACAGGTGGGGGCGGCATATCGCATGTGCAAGCCGTTTGCGACTGCCGGCCTGCATATTTCCCACCGCCCCGCCCGGTCTGCCGCCGCTTCCGTGACTGGCTGTGCGCGGGCCAAGACAGGATGACAGAAACACATTGAACTGAAACGCCATGTGAGTTATTGATATAACACAGTGAGTCAGCGTGAGGCGGGAACGACGTGCCGGGAAATATTGAAACAGAGTTGCGCAACAGACTGTCACAGGCCTGCTGTTTGTCTGTCCTGAAGCAATATTCGCCGAACGACAGATGTCGTTTGTCTAATAGGCTGCTGCCCCCGGCAGGGGACCGCGTACAAAGCACGGCAACGTATGATCACTATACGGGATCAGGGAGTAGGTCCAAGTGGCGTTTTTGGAAGTAGCGCGAACCGCCGGCATAACAGCCTGGAAAGCCAGCAACAGCTATGCTGAAGCGGAACGCGCTGTCGCACGCTATCTCGCCGCCCTGTCGCTGTCCGAAAAAGCCGTGCTCGAATATATGCGCGATCCCTCATGGAGCCGGCGCAAGCTCAATGGCGGTGGCGACAAGCTCCATTTTGCGGGAAACGCGGTTTCCATCGAAAGCGCGGCGGAGCCGCTCGATTGGGCGGGCGGCGTCTGGCTGACCAGCCTGCAGATTTTCCGCGACGGGCTGGCCGTGGCCCGGCTCGACGACTGGGCCAGGGAGAAGGCTGCGATCCTGCTGCTTTTCTTCGTCGACGGCCAATGGCGCATCGCCAGCGAGATATCGGTGACGGCCGAACATGGCGACAATGAAGCGGCGATGCAGTTCAAGACGGCGGAGCGGGATATCCTGGCGACGCTGGGGCGTTTCTACGATGCGGTCGAGCGGCGCGAACGGCACGAACTGCGCGCGGTTGCGGACGAGAACTGGTCGGTAAAGCGGCGCGGCTGCGAGCGGGAGCTGGTCGCCGAAGACATGGCCAGCTTCATCGCACGTATCGATACCGCGCCGCCGCGTCTGCATCGCGACAATTGCCAGGTCGCGGATGTCCAGATCCTGTACAACCGCCTCGCCTGTGTCCGTGTCGATACGCCGCAGCTTGCCCAGACTGCGGTTTTTCTCCTGTGTCGCCGCGAGCAGGACTGGG
>JBPOET010000308.1:0-3082 GCA_051251675.1 Parasphingopyxis sp.
CCCCGTGTCTGCAATCACGCAAAACAGCCTGACAATGCAATAAAAAATCCTAACACTGACGCCTTGACGAGGGACAACATGATGTCGTCACCCTCAAGGATCGAATTCGTCATTTCGAGATAGCTCGAGGGGTTGAAGCCGAGTTTGTGAATCGACAGGAGATAGCCACCGAAAATCCCTATGACATTGGCGATGCAAACCAGGAGCGGCAATGCAATCACGCTGGCAAACAGGCGCGGTGCGATCAGATAGCGATAGGGATCGGTCCTGAGCGTTACCATCGCGTCGATCTGTTCGGTTACGCGCATCGTGCCGATCTCGGCCGCCATCGCCGAAGACACGCGGCCCGCAACCATCAGGCCAACCAGCACGGGGCCCAGTTCCCTCACCATCGCGATCACGACAATCGCAGGTACCGTGGACTGCGCGTTGAAGCGCGAGCCGCCTGTATAGATTTGCTGGGCCAGAGCCGCGCCGGTGAAAATCGCCGTCAGCGCGACAACTGGCAGCGAGTTCCAGCCGATCTGGAAGAGCTGCTCCAACAGGCGAAGCGGATACCAGGGCGGCGTCAGCGCCCGCCGGATCGTCTGTAATGCAAACAGCGTCACACGGCCGACAGACGCGAAACCCCCGACAACCGGTCTCCCGATTGCCGCGAATATCGCCACTAGCGAGCCCAATATGCCGGTTTCACTCATTCCAGTTGCGCTGATAGCGGCGGCCTAGGGTTGTAAGCAACTCATATTGCGAGAGACCCGACTGGGCCGATGCCGTGGAAAGATCATAATCGATGGCAAGCCAGTCGCCCTCCTGCACCTCGGGCGCGGCCGCCACGGACACAGCGATCAGGTCCATCGAAACCCGCCCGATCACCGGGCAGTCGGCACCCCCGAATCTGGCACAGCCTCTCCCCGAAAAGCTGCGCAAATAGCCGTCCGCATAGCCCAGATGGAGGATCGCCAGTTCGGTAGGCTCCCCGGCCCTGAACGTGCCGCCATAGCCTACTGTCTCGCCGGGACCGACCCGGCGGCGCTGGATAACCTGCGCCTCGGGAAAGGCGACCTGCCGGATATGCGGAACGAGCGCGTCGACCTGCGCGCCGCCGTAAAGCGATATTCCGGGCCGGGTCAGGTCCATATGATATTTCTTGCCAAGCGCTATGCCGGCCGAATTGCACAGGCTCATCCGCGCCGCGCCGGTCTGGCCGGCAAGCGACGCCAAAGCCGTATATTGCATGTCATTCATCGGATTGTCCGGCTCATCCGCACAGGCGAGATGGCTCATAAGCGTGTCGATTTTCAAACCGTCGAGAAGCCCCTCCCCCGCCTGCTCCACCGAAAGGCCAAGCCGGTTCATGCCGGTGTCGATCATCACATCGCACGGGCCGCCGGCCGCCTCGCGCCAGCGCATCACCTGTTCGGCGGAATTCAGGCAGGGCCGGACCTCGCCTGCGGTTGCGATCGCCATATCCTCGCGCCGCACACCATGGAAAACGCTGAGCGAGCGCCCCTCGCACAGATCGGCAACCTCCTCCGCTTCCGCCCAGGTCGCGACAAAGAAATCCCGGCATCCGGCGGTTCTCAGCCGGCCAACCACATCGCGCGCGCCCAGGCCATATCCATTGGCTTTGACCGCTGCGCCGCACGCGGCCGAACCGCTCATCCGGTCAAGGGCACGCCAGTTATCGGTCAGGGCCGCGCCATCGAGACGGAGCCGGAGAGGCGATTCGGGTTCAGCCATTATCGTCGAAATCGCGCGGCGGGCCCGATGGCAGCCCCCACCAGGCAACGACCACACCAAAGGCGACGATCGCCCATGTGTACCAGAGCCCGGCATAGATATCGCCGGTGCGCGCGACGATAATCCCAGCGATCAGCGGCAGGAAACCACCAAGATATCCGGCCCCGATATGATAGGGAATGGACATCGAGCTATACCGGATTTTAGGCGGGAACATCTCGGCGAGCAAAGCGGCCACCGACCCATAGGTCAACGCGGAGAGCAAGGCCGATACGAGAAGCAGGCCAAGGAGGCCCACAATGTTAATCGCGGGCGGCGACTGGCGCGAGAAATCGAAGCCGCGTTCGCCGAGCGCCGCCTGCACGCCGTCGCGCCTGGCCATTCCGTCGGCCAGCCATTCTTCGGTGATCGGGATCGCATCCCCGCTAACGCTGAGGGTCAGCACATCGCCAGGCATGACGGAATAGCGCACACCGCTCGCGGTGAGCGTTTCGAGGATCCGTCCGCACTCGCTTTGCTCGTTTCCGAACAGCTCGGCAAAGGGGTCGGTCGTGCATTCCGGCCCGCTAACCGTGACAGGATTCTCCGCGGCTGCCCGCGCCAGCCCGGGATTGGCCAGGCTGCCCATGCCCCAGAAGATCGGGAACAGCAGCGCTAGCGCGGCCAGCGCGCCTACCATGATCGGTTTTTTCCGACCGACCCGGTCGGACCAGCGCCCGACGAGCACGTAAAAGACCATCGAGATAAGACCGGCGGTGAACAGGATAAGCTCGACCGTGAGCGGCTCTACGCGCATCGGCCCACGCAGGAAGGAAAGGCCGGAAAAGAAGGCGGTGTACCAGATCGTCGTCAACACGCCCGTGACGCCGAACAGCGCGACGAAAATCCGCTTCTTGTTGCCCGGATAGCTGAAGCTTTCGGTAAAAGGATTGGCAGCCGTTTCGCCCGCTTCCTTCATCGCTTTGAAAACCGGGCTTTCGGAAAGCTTGAACCGCATCCAGAGCGAGATGACGAGCAGAACGATCGACAGCAGGAACGGCACCCGCCAGCCCCATGCGGCGAACTGATCGTCGGGAATGAGGAAACGGCAGACCAGGACCACGGCGATGCTGAGGACAAATCCCCCAACCACACTCGCCTGGATGAAAGATGTATAGAAACCGCGCTTCTCGGGCGGGGCGTGCTCGGCAACATATATTGCGGCGCCGCCATATTCGCCGCCCAGCGCCAGCCCCTGAAGAATGCGCAGGAAAATAACGATGACCGGGGCCGCGATACCAATTGTCGCTGCCGAAGGGATCAGGCCCACCCCGGCCGTTGCGATTCCCATCAGCGTGACAGT
>JBPOET010000309.1:0-3075 GCA_051251675.1 Parasphingopyxis sp.
ATAAGCTCTAACGCCCGTTCATATGTTTGAGCATCAGATAGGTGCCGACATTGAGCGCCGTATAGCCGCCATAGAAGAAGAGGATGATCGACTGGCCCGACTTGGCGAACCACAGCGCGCCGACCAGGAACAGGAACTCGACCACATAGCCGCCATAGCCACCGGCGAAGCGGTGCAGCGCCTGGGCGACTTCGGCGAATACCGGCCCGCGGCCTTCCATCACCGAGCGATGCAGGAAGAAATTGCACACGCCCATCATGAATATGATCCAGATCATCGGGGCGCTCCTACCATCCCGGGCTGCGCGCAGCCAGCGCCGGTGCGCGATCCGGCGCATTCCGGCCGGCGTTGGTCCAGCAGGACGCGCAACCGGGTCAGGGTCGGCTGGCGCACCTGCAGGGCGCCGCACGCCGGTCCCGAATCCCGGCGGCCCCGGGCGCGGAGCGGGATATTTTTTTGTTCTTCCTTCGTTCCCTTGCAATCGCGCAACGGCAGTTTCCCCCATGCGTCGCTGCACCTGCGAAGAGGCTGGACTGCGACGAGCCGAGTCAGGGGAGCGGTGAAACGAGTCACGGTTTTACCGTCTCCCCCCTTGTATGCGACTCATGGTTAAGACACTATGTCTAGTGGTTCGGACGGGGGTCTACGCAACAGGTTGTGGTACTATCGATATTGGCGACGAGGGGGACATTGCCCCTAGCAACCGCCCCGTGTGGATATCGGGGACAAGTGCGAATGAGTTCCCTCAGGACCGGCAAAGGGGTGTAGGAACGAAGTTTCCGACTCGAACGAAGTAGGAACATTCCTATATGGAATGGCGTATAAGGGGTATTGAGGCGATGGATTTGGCGAATAATGGCGAAGTCACCGTGGAAGACGTGATGGACGCAATGGACACTCCGAAAACGGACGAAAAGGCGGAAGAGGAGCTTACGAGCAAGTCTATCCGCCCGCAGCTGCACCCGATCGAAAAGGATGATTCGCGCGATGCGCTGCTGACCGAATTCGGCAAGGAAACGCTGAAAGACCGCTATCTCCTCCCCGATGAAAGCTATCAGGACCTCTTCGTCCGCGTCGCATCGGCCTATGCCGACGATGCCGAGCATGCGCAGCGCCTGTACGACTATATCTCACAGCTCTGGTTCATGCCGGCGACACCCGTGCTCTCCAATGGCGGCACCGGGCGCGGCCTGCCCATCTCCTGTTACCTCAACAGCGTATCCGACAGCCTGAACGGCATTGTCGATACCTGGAACGAGAATGTCTGGCTCGCATCGCGCGGCGGCGGCATCGGCACCTATTGGGGCAATGTGCGCGGTATCGGCGAACCGGTCGGCCTCAACGGCAAGACCAGCGGCATCATTCCGTTCGTGCGCGTGATGGACAGCCTGACGCTGGCGATCAGCCAGGGCTCGCTGCGCCGCGGATCGGCCGCCTGCTATCTCGATATCTCGCATCCCGAGATCGAGGAATTCCTCGAAATTCGCAAAGCCTCGGGCGATTTCAACCGCAAGGCGCTGAACCTGCATCACGGCGTTCTCGTTACCGACGCCTTCATGGAAGCCGTGCGCAATGGCGAGGAATGGCACCTCATTTCGCCCAAGACCGGCGAAACCCGCGCCACGGTGGATGCGCGCTCGCTGTTCCAGAAGCTGGTCGAGACGCGGCTTGCCACCGGCGAGCCCTATATCGTCTTCAACGACACGGTGAACCGGATGATGCCCAAGCATCAGCGCGATGTCGGGCTCAAGGTTTCGACCTCGAACCTGTGCAGCGAAATCACGCTCCCGACCGGCGTCGACCAGCATGGCAAGGACCGGACGGCGGTCTGCTGCCTCTCCTCGCTCAACCTCGAAAAATGGGACGAGTGGAGCGAGGATCCGATGTTCATCGAGGATGTCATGCGCATGCTCGACAATGTGCTGCAGGACTATATCGACCGCGCCCCGCCGGAAATGGCGCGCGCCAAATATTCGGCCGAGCAAGAACGCTCCGTCGGGCTTGGCGTGATGGGCTTTCACAGCTTCCTCCAGGCCCGCGGGCTCGGCTTCGAAAGCGCGCTGGCGAAAAGCTACAACCTCAAAATCTTCAAGCATATCCAGGCCAAGGCGTCGGAAGCCTCGATGATGCTGGCCAATGAGCGCGGGCCCTGCCCCGACGCGGCCGACCAGGGCGTGATGGAGCGGTTCAGCTGCAAGATGGCGATCGCGCCGACCGCCTCGATCAGCATCATCTGCGGCGGCACCAGCGCGTGCATCGAGCCGATCCCGGCGAATATCTATACGCACAAGACGCTGTCCGGCAGCTTTGTCGTGAAGAATCCGCATCTCGAAAAACTGCTGCAGGAGAAATCCAAGGACAGCGCCAATGTCTGGAACTCGATCCTCGAACATGGTGGCTCGGTCCAGCATCTCGATTTCCTCAGCACCGAGGAAAAGGAAAGCTTCAAGACCAGCTTCGAGATCGACCAGCGCTGGCTGCTCGAACTCGCCGCCGACCGCGCGCCCTATATCGACCAGGCGCAGTCGCTCAACCTGTTCATCCCGGCCGATGTCGAGAAATGGGATCTTCTCATGCTCCACTTCCGCGCCTGGGAGCTGGGCATCAAGTCGCTCTATTATCTGCGCTCGAAATCCGTGCAGCGCGCGGACTTTGCAGGCGGCGTGGAGGCCGACAACACCCTCGATCCGGCCAAGGTTGAGCTGATGACCAGCGAAACCACCGATTATGACGAGTGCCTGGCGTGCCAGTGAGGGCGGCCCGATCCCCTTCTCCCACAAGGGGCGAAGGCAAATGATGCGCACGCTGCCTAAGCTCGCGCTCGTGCTTGGCGCGCTCACGCTGCTCGCCGCCTGTGCGGCCGAGCAGTCGGGGGCGGGGGTTGCGGAAGAAGCCCCGGGCTTCCTGCTCGGCGTGTGGCATGGCTTTATCTTCCCGGTCGCCTGGGTCGTCTCGCTCTTTGTCGACAGCGTCGCCATCTATGCGGTGCCAAACAATGGCGGCTGGTACGATTTCGGCTATTTCGTCGGGATCGTCTTTATCGGCGTCGGTACGCGCAGCAGCACCAAGCGGGTG
>JBPOET010000031.1:0-10575 GCA_051251675.1 Parasphingopyxis sp.
CAGATCGTTGCGCAGATCATTACCTGGTCCTCGACCTTCCTCGTCATCCGACTGCTGAATCCCGAGGATTACGGCCTGGTCGCCATGGCCGCGCTGGTGGTTTCGTTGCTCAGTCTGCTTGAAGGCTATGGTTTTGCCAGCTCCCTGATCCAGCGCGAATCGTTTGAAAAAAAACAGGTGCGGCAGGTTTTCGGGCTGCTGATTCTCATCAATTTCGCCCTGGCCACGGCCCAGTTTTTCGTTGCGCCCTTCGCCGCGGCCTATTTTCGGCAACCCTTGCTGGTCGATATCCTGCGGGTGCAGGCGCTGCTCTTCTTTACCACGCCCTTTCTCGCCCTGCCCTTCGCCTTGCTGAGTCGGCAACTTGAATATCGCAAGATGGCGATCGCGAATCTGCTCGGATCCCTTGCCGGTGCGGCGACCGCGCTCACTCTGGCGCTGATGGGATTCGGGGTCTGGACATTGGTCTATGCGCCGATCGTCATGTTCACTGTGCGCGCCGCCGGCATGACCATCGCCGCCCGCTCCTTCTACTGGCCCAGCTTTTCCTTTCGCGGCGCCGGCGCGATGATCGGCTTTGGCGGAGCACTGACCGTGACCCAGTTTTTCTGGTTCCTGCAAAGCCAGTCCGACGTCTTCATCGCCGGCCGCCTCTACGATGCGCACGATATCGGCCTTTATACGACGGCGCTGTTTCTCACCCAGATGCTGGTCTCGAAATTCGTGCCCCCGCTAAACGATGTCGCCTTCTCGGCCTATTCGCAGATGCACCGGGAGCAAAAGCCGATCGGCCCGGCCTTCGCCAATTCGGCCCGTCTGGTTCTCACCGCCGTGCTGCCTTTCTATTTCGGCCTGGCGATCACCGCCGAACCGCTGGTCGAATCGATCCTTGGCCAGCAGTGGCAGGCGACCATTCCGCTGGTCTCTCTGCTTGCCTTCGCCATGCCGTTCATGACCCTGCAAATCCTGTTTGCGCCGGCCACCAACGCCCTGGGGCGGCCCGGCATTGCGCTCAGGGTCAATATTGCCGGCGCGCTGATCATGGCGACGGGCTTTTACATCGGTGCGCGGTACGGCGTAATCGGCCTGGCTCGGACATGGCTGGTCGGCATGCCCTTGCTGACCGCGGTTACCATGCTGATGTCGATGCCGGCCGTCGGCATTTCGTTCGGCCAACTCGCACGCGCCATTGCGCCAGGGCTCTCGGCCTCGCTCGCGATGGCCATTATCGTCGTCGCCATCGATTCGCTGCTGCCCCCGCTGGCGCCCTTTGTAAGGCTTGCCATTCTGGCGGGGACCGGAGTTGCCAGCTACGCCGCTCTCCTGATGGTATTTGCGCGCGATCTCGTCAGCGATATGTGGCTGCTCATCGTCAAGCGTCAGGCCGCGACCGCCTGATCCACATTCGATTACACGGACTGAATATAATCCCGCATCGCCTGCGCATCCTGCTCGATCCGGTCCATCCGGTATTTCACAAGATCGCCAATCGAGATAAAACCGACAAGAACGCCATTGTCGATAACCGGCAAATGGCGGATGCGGCGCCGGGTCATAAGGCCCAGCGCGGCGAGAATACTGAAATTGGGATCGACCGTGATAGCCGGCGAGGTCATAACTTCCGACACCGGCTTTTCCAGGCCGGCCGACCCTTCGGCTGCGACGCAATGGACGAGATCCCGTTCGGACATGATACCGACGACCTCAGTGCCGTCGACGATCGGCACGGCGCCGATTCGCTTCGCGGCAAACAGTTTCACCACGTCGAAGACCGACATGCCCGGTGTGCCGGTGATCGTATCATGGTCTCGGCTTTCCAGAATGATGCTGACTGTCATAGCGTCTCTCCCAATCGCCAAATTCCACGCGGCAATGATGCGCCTTTTCGCGGATAAAGGGAAGGCAGGCGTGGATCGGCGAACTTCTGCTTGATGACGGGAGCCGCAATCGTCAAAGGAATCGCATGACCGAAAACAGATCGTCGCTTGACGACCCCGACTATGCCCGGTTCGCATGGGCCCGCTATCGCCGGATCATGAAATGGATGCTGGTTCCGGCAATCGCCGCAGCGCTCGCGGCCCTCGTCTGGATGCATGTCTATGGAGGCGGGCTGACCATCGCGGTTGCACTCGCCACCGCATTCGGCGTCGCGCTCACGGTCCTGATGGCCGCCGCTCTTATGGGCCTTGTCTTCCTGAGCTCAGGTTCGGGTCATGATGACGATGTCGATGCACAGGGCAAGGCGAGCCTGCGCCAGCCCCGAAAAAGGATTTAGGCGGGAAACGAAAGCCTAGGCTTCCGCCACCGTCCCCTTGTCGTCGTCATCCTTGTCCGCTTTGCGCGTACGGGTGCGCTTTACGGGTTTTTTCTCGGCCGAGCCGTTCACGGCCTCGCCGTCATCGGCAGATGCCGAAACCGAGAAAGCGGCCGGCAGGCGATCGGCCTCAATCTTCTGCTCGTCGCCATCCGGCGCTGCGCCCTCGGGTTCGCGGCCTTCCGATTCGCGATTTTGGGGTTCGCGCTTCTTCCGCGGCGCACGTTTTTTCGGTTCCTCCTCGGTCTTGCCGGTTTCCGGGGAAGCGTCGCGATCAGATTTGTCCCGATCCTGCGTGTCGCCGGATCGCTGGGTGGTCTTACTCTCTTCGCGCTCGCGCTTCTGCTCTTCCTTGCGCAAATTGGTCTCTGCCTGGACGCGGAAATAATGGTCGGCGAACTGCAGATAATATTCGTTCATCACCCGGTCGCCCTGCTGATGAGCATCGCGCGCCATGGACTTGTATTTTTCGCACAGCTGGTTGGCGTTCCCGCGCGCGCGATTGTCCAGCCGGTTTCCATCGTTCGGCCCGCGATTATTTGGACGGCCACCACGGCTGCGGCGACGACCCGAATTGCGATTATTCATCAAAGCTAAATTTCCTCAGTCCATTGTTTCCGGAACAAGCGCGCCCGCGCGCGCAACTTTGTCAGCAGGGCCAATCCCGGCCGCTCGGATGTATAGTCTCCTCCAGGTCCGGCCAAACCGAACCAGATGCCAGAACCGCCGGACATCAGCGGTATGACGATGGAGATCATGGGGTGAAGGCTTCAACGATGTTTGCTGTCAGAACCTTCGTTCCACTTACGCCCATATCCGTTACGTTTTGCCAATTGCAAGTGAAAATATAACAGGCGATCGACTCTAGCTGTGGATAAGCAGACAGCGTTCCAAGCCGGCAAGATCCCGGTAAATGGCCGAAAACAAGCCCTGCCGCTCGCACAGCGCCGTCACGGACGATGCCTGGCCGACACCGAGTTCGAGGCATGCAATACCGCCATCGGAGAGCAATTCGGGCAATTGCGGAACGATATAGCGATAGTCCGCCATCCCGTCGTCATCCGCAAACAGCGCTTCGCCGGGCTCGAAATCGGCAACATCAGGCATCAGGGACGCTGCCGGATCGACATAGGGCGGATTGCACAGAATGAGATCGTAGCGCTCCGCTATTCTGTCCGCCCAATGGCCCTTACGGAACCGGGCGCGCTCTGCCAGGCCGAGCTGCGCCGCATTTTTCCGGGCGTAAGCGAGAGCCGTATCCGACCGGTCGACACCCATCCCGGTTGCCGCAGGCCATTCGTTCAACGCGGCGAACAACAAGGCGCCGGATCCCGTACCGAGGTCGAGAATCGTCGAAGGGGGGCGTCCGGCCAATTCGCGCACAGCGGTTTCGATCAACGTCTCGCTATCGGGCCGGGGAATGAGAACGCCCGGCCCGACGGCGAGGTCGAGACTCCAGAATTCGCGGCTTCCGGTGATATAGGCCAGCGGCTCATGCGCTGCGCGCCGCGCGACAAGAGCCTCGAAACCGGAAGGCGTTTCCGCGTCGAGGCCACCCAGCACCATCGTTTCACGGCCTTCGCCCAGCGCATGCGCCATCAGCAGTTCGGCGTCGAGCCGGGGCGATTCGCTGGTTTTCGCGAGCGTTGCGGTTGCCGCGCGCAGGGCGTCGCGCACCTTCATCCGCTCAATCCTCGTCGATATGGGCGAGCCGCTCGGCCTCGTCCTCGGCAATCAGCGCTCCGATCAACTCGTCCAGCTGCCCTTCCAATATCTGGGGAAGCTGATGCAGGGTCAGATTGATCCGGTGATCGGTGACGCGGCCCTGCGGAAAATTATAGGTGCGGATACGCTCCGAACGGTCTCCCGAGCCGACCATGGATTTGCGCGCGCCCGCATATTCTGCCTCCGCAATGGCGCGTTCGTGTTCGTAAAGCCGGGCCCGGAGCACCTTCATGCCCTTGGCCTTGTTCTTGTGCTGCGATTTCTCGTCCTGCTGCGACACCACAATTCCGGTTGGAATATGGGTGATGCGAATGGCGCTGTCGGTCGTGTTCACGGACTGCCCGCCCGGACCCGAGGCCCGGAATACATCGATGCGCAGATCCGCCTCGTCGATCTTGATATCGACTTCCTCAGGCTCAGGCAGCACGGCGACAGTCGCCGCCGAGGTGTGGATACGCCCGCCGCTTTCGGTAACCGGCACACGTTGGACGCGGTGCACGCCGCTTTCGAATTTAAGCTTGGCGAACACACCCCTGCCGGTCACGTTGGCAACAACTTCTTTATAGCCGCCGACATCGGCCGCGCTGGCCGAGATCAGTTCGAATCCCCAGCCCTGCTCCTCGGCATAGCGCTGATACATGCGTAAGAGATCGCCCGCGAACAGCGCCGCCTCGTCGCCGCCGGTACCGGCGCGCACCTCGAGCATGGCGGGACGATCGTCGGCCGAATCGCGCGGCAGGAGTTTGACGGCGAGGGACCGCTCGGCCTCGGGAATCTGGGCCTTGAGCTCCTCGGCCTCAAGCTCCGCCATTTCCTTCATCTCGGGATCGGCGAGCATCTCGTCCAGCGCCGCCAGCTCCTCGCGCAGCCTTTTCAGTTCGCGCGCCGTTTCGGCGACCGGCTCCAGTTCCGAATATTCCTTGGAGAGCTCCACGAACTTGTCAGGCGCCAGATCGCCTGCTGCCATCAGGCCTTGCAGATCTTCATGGCGCGACAGGATCGCGTCGATACGGGCGGTGGAGATTGTGGTCATTCGTCGAATACCGCAGCGATGGGGTTGCCGTTTGCGTCCTTTCGCGTCGACTTACGATAGTCATAAAAATCGGCCGCGCGCTGCGCCTCTATGCGATCGCCAATCCGATCGATCGGCACCGCGCGCTGGTCTCCGGTCCGCATCGATTTGAGCTTCACCATACCGTTAGCCAGTTCTTCGCTGCCCAGTATCAGCGTGTAATGCACACCGGCAACATTCGCCTTGGCCATGCGCTTCTTCATATTGCCCTTGAAATCCATCGTCACTGCAATGCCCTGTTTGCGTATGTCGGACACAATAGCCAATGAAGCTTTCTCGGCATCTTCGCCCAAAGGGACAACGGCTACAAAGGGCGAGGATATCGCCGGCGCATCGATCAGCATAGCCAGTCGCTCGATCCCTGCTGCCCATCCGACAGCAGGCGTTTCCGGGCCATCCAGCGCTTCGATCAGCCCGTCATAGCGCCCGCCCCCGAGCACTGTGCCCTGCGCGCCCAAACGGTCGGTCACGAATTCGAACGCCGTGTGGCGATAATAGTCGAGACCGCGCACCAGCCGAGCGTTGCGTTCCCAGGCGACGCCCGCCGCATCGAGACCCGCGGTCACCTGCGCAAAGAAAGCCGCCGCCTCGTCGCTCATCACATCGTCGATGGATGGCGCGGCATCGGCGATCGGGCGGTCGCGCTTGTCTTTGCTATCGAGGATGCGCAGCGGATTGCGTTCGAGCCGCTCCTGGCTGTCTTCGGAGAGATCGCCCTTATGCGCTTCGAAATGCGCGACCAGAGCCTCGCGCCAGGCGTCGCGGGTCGCCGCATCGCCAAGCGTATTGAGCTGGAGCGTCACGCCGTCCGCTATGCCGAGTTCCCTCAGCAGCTGATCGGCCATGACGAGCAGCTCGACATCGGCCGCCGGTTCGGCAGCCCCGATAATCTCGGCATCGAGCTGGTGGAATTGCCGGAAACGGCCCTTTTGCGGGCGCTCGTAACGGAACAGCGGCCCATGGGTCGCGACTTTCAGCGGCGCATGCTGCTGCCAGCCATTGGTCAGATAGGCGCGCGCTATTCCGGCCGTAAATTCGGGGCGCAGGGTCAGCGAATCGCCGCCGCGATCCTCGAACGAATACATTTCCTTCGACACGACATCGGTGGTTTCGCCGAGCGAGCGGGCGAACACCGATGTCGACTCGAACACCGGCACTTCGACCCGGCCAAAGCCATAAAGCCGCCGAACCCGATCGAACGTGTCGACGACATGCACAAACCGCTCCGCCTGCTCGCCGAGCATGTCCTGCGTGCCGCGAATGGCGTGAGGCGTATTTTTTCCCATGGGCGGCTCCCCTAGAGCATATTGAGGCGCTAGGGGAATAGCGGAATGTGTTTGCCAGTATATCGCTGGCTCGGAACAGCGGCCCCGGCCACGCGGGCGGGGTCACCGAAAAAGAAAGACTGTAGTTATATGAATATCGATCTCATCCCCGTCGGCGACAATCCACCCGACAGCATCAATGTCATCATCGAAGTGCCGGTAGGCGGCGAACCGGTGAAATATGAATTCGACAAGGCCTCGGGCGCCCTGTTCGTCGACCGCATCCTGCACACGCCGATGCGTTATCCGGCCAATTATGGCTTTGTCCCGCACACCTTGTCGCCCGATGGCGACCCGCTGGATGCGCTGGTTGTCGCACGCTCGCCCTTCATGCCGGGCTGTGTCGTACGCTGCCGACCGATTGCGGTGCTCAATCTCGAAGACGAGCATGGCGGCGACGAAAAATTGCTTTGCGTGCCGATCGATGCAACTTTCCCTTATTATCGGAAGATTGATGAGGGGAACGACCTGCCCGAAATCGTGATGCAGCAGATCGAACATTTCTTTACCCACTATAAGGATCTGGAGCCCGAAAAATGGGTCAGGGTCGGCAATTGGGGCGGGGCCGACGAAGCCCGCCAGATCGTGACAGAAGCGATCGAAAGGCTGGGAGCGAAAGCATGACGGCAGGGGAACGAGGCTGGTGGTGGCGCTGCGCCGGGGCCGGCCTGGTTACCCTGGTGATATCCTATTATTTCGGTGAAATCCCCAATATCGAAAGCTGTGCCGTCAATGCAGGCGAGGCCAGTGTCGGGTCGATCATCGCCTTCGAACTTGTCCGTTCCCCGGCCGATGTTGCCGCGCTTTTCGGGACGGACCCGTGTACCGCCAGCTTCGTTGCGGCCATGCGCCATGCAACATGGGTGGATGCGCTGGGCTTTATTCCCGCCTATTCGGCGTTCCTGATCTGCGCCCTGATCGGGCTGCGCCGTTATGGCGGATCGCTTTCCGGGATCGGGGTTGCCGCGGTCGCCGCTGCTGCGATTTTCGACCAGATCGAGGGCTTCTGGCTGTTTTCCATCATGAATGGCCTGCCCGGATCGCAGGGCGAGATAAACTGGCTGATCCCGGCCGTTCGCGCCAAATTCCTGCTGCTTGGCGTCGGTGCCATCGCCATCGGCGTCCTCCTGACCCGCCGCAAGGGCCTGGGCTTCCTGTTCGGCCCGATCATCGCCCTTGGCGGCCTGATGACCACCGCGCTGATAGCGGATGATCGCTATATCGCGCTGACCGTCCAGGGTTCGGCCATCGCCTGGCTGACATTGTTTCTCGCTGCGCTGGTCTATGCGATTGTCGGCATGAAACTGCGCACCCTCGCCTCGGGGAATGAGGAAGAAGGCCCCGCCACTGGACCTTAGCCTCGCGATCCGCCACCCATGACAAAACGACAAGGCCCAAGGAATATTTGATATGATGCGTGCCGCTCTAGCCATCCTGCTTCTGGTTTTCGCCGGTCCGGCAGCAGCGCAAATCGAAAATAGCCGCCCCGAATCCAGACCGATTGTCGATACGGTCCCTGCCGCACGGGACATTGCCTATCCCGGAACGATGACGCTCCATGTCGATGCCACCGATACCGAGCGCGGAATTTTCCGGGTCCGGCAGACAATTCCGGTAGCCGGCGCGGGCCGCATGACCCTGCTTTACCCCGAATGGCTGCCGGGCAAACATGCGCCGCGCGGCCCGATCGCCAGCCTTGCCGGATTGACGATAGAGGGGAACGGGCAGCCGATCGACTGGACCCGCGATTCGCTCGATGTCTATGCATTCCATGTCGATGTGCCCGAAGGCGTTTCGACACTGAACCTCAGCTATCAGTTCCTCTCGCCCACGGCCCGCAATCAGGGCCGGATCGTGATGACGCCGGAAATGCTCAATCTGCAGTGGGAGAAGATGTCGCTCTATCCGGCAGGCTATTATGTGCGCAACATCATGGTCACGCCTTCGGTAACCCTGCCGCCGGGCTGGCACAGCGCCGTTGCGCTGCGCGGCCAGCGTAACGGAGAGGATGGTAGGATCATCTACGACACGGTCAGCTATGAAACGCTGGTCGACAGCCCGATGTTTGCCGGTGCGCATTTCCGGCAAGAACAGTTGAGCGACGATATCTGGCTCAACATATTTGCGGACCGGGCATCGGAACTGGCCGCCACGGACGAGCAAATAGCGGCGCATCGCGCGCTTGCCGAACAATCGGTTCGCCTGTTCGGAGCGCAGCATTTCGATCGCTATGATTTTCTCTTCGCAATATCGGACGCACTGTCGGGAATTGGCCTCGAACATCACCGCTCGTCGGAAAATGGCGTGCCGACCGGCTATTTCCTCGACTGGGACGATGGCCCCGGGCGGCGCTCGCTGCTGCCCCATGAGGTGGTTCACAGCTGGAATGGCAAGCATCGCAGGCCCGAGGGCATCTGGACGCCCGATTACCGGACGCCGATGCAAGACGATTATCTGTGGGTCTATGAAGGACAGACCACATTTTGGGGTTATGTGCTGGCGGCGCGATCCGGACTTTACAGCGCCGAACAATATCTGGACACGCTGGCGATGCAGGCGGCAGCGCTCGACCAGCTTCCGGCCCGGCGCTGGCGCGACCTTGCCGACACCACCCATGATCCGATCATCGCGGCCCGTCGACCCAAGCCTTGGCGCAGCTGGCAGCGAAGCGAGGACTATTATCGCGAAGGCGCGCTGGTCTGGCTGGAGATCGACCAGATCCTGCGTACCGAAACGCGCGGCCGGCGGTCGCTCGACGATTTCGCGCGCGCCTTTTTCGGCCAGCGCGACGGGGACTGGGGCCAGGTCACCTACAATATGAACGAGATCGTTTCGACCCTGAACGCCCTCCACGCCTATGACTGGGAGAGCCTGATCCGGCAGCGGCTGGACGAAAATGCCGACGGCGCACCGCTGCGCGGGCTCGAACTTGGCGGATATCGGCTTGTCTATCGCCCAGAACCCAGCGCGACCCAGCGCCATGCGCAGTCCAGCGGCGAATATGTCGATCTGAGCTATTCCGGCGGGCTGACCGTGCGCAATAACGGGACCATCAGCAACGTGGTCTGGGACAGCCCCGCCTTCAATGCGGGCCTGACCGTGGGTGCGGAAATCGTCGCGATCAACAGCTATGCCTATTCCAGCAGCCTGCTGGCCAATACCATCGCCACGGCCGCCGACGGCCAGAACTCTATCGTACTGCTCGTGAAGAATGGCGATCGCTATCGCCGGATAGAGATCGACTGGCGCGGCGGCCTCAGATACCCGCATCTCGAACGGACGGGCAGCGGAACCGCCGGTATTGATAGGCTGCTGGAACCGCTTGGCTAGGACCTCTTCGCGGTCCGCCTTTTCGGCCGGGACTTTTTCTTCGGCGCTCTCAGCCCCGCTTCGATGCCCAGCCGCGCCCATCGGCGCATCGCTTCGGGGTCGTCATAGGCATTAAGCGGCGCGGCCCGGTAGTTCATCGTGCCGATTTTTCCGTCCTTTCCGGCAAACTCGAATTTTTCGAGCCCTTCCGCCTCGAATGCACCGGCATTCTCCGCGTCGCTTTTGAGATAAAGATCGCTGTCCGAAACAAGCGCGAATACGGTGCCGTCGCAATAGAGAACGGCGCCGCCCATCATCTTCCTCATCGTGACCCGGCCCATGGGTTCGAGGCATTCCGCCACCCAGTCTATCAGGCCCTCATCGACACTCATCCGACCGCTGCCTCTACAATCTCCGCCTTTTGCGGACGCCGCCAGGCGACAAGCAGGCAACCGGCGACGATAAGTGCCGTTCCGAACAGGGTTGCCCAGGTGATGGCCTCGCCAAAGACATACCAGCCCAGGATCGCGGCCCAGATAAAGGCGCTATATTCGAGGCTGACCAGATATTGGGCTTCGGCCCTCGCATAGCCCCAGGTGACCGCGAGCAGCGAAACGATCGCCAGTGCGGCGGCGCCGCCCAGGGCGGGCCAGTGGCCGACATCCGGCACGACGGCGAAAAAGGGCGCAACGGTCAACAGGCAGCAGAATGTTATGACGTTCTGGAAGAAGGCAATCTCGACAGGACCCGCAATCAACGCCATTTGGCGCTGCAATACCAGATTATAGGCATAGGCCGTTGCCGACAGCAGGATTGCAGCGACACCCCAT
>JBPOET010000310.1:0-3053 GCA_051251675.1 Parasphingopyxis sp.
CATTGGGGCTGGAGCGGATTACTGCGCTGCTGGAACGGCTCGGCAATCCGCACCGCTCCATGCCGCCCGTCTTCCATGTCGCCGGCACCAACGGCAAAGGCTCGACCTGCGCCTTTCTGCGCGCGGCGATAGAGGCCGCCGGGCTTACCGCCCATGTCTATACCAGCCCGCATCTCGTGCGCTTTAACGAACGTATTCGCATAGCCGGCAAACTTGTCAGCGATGAAAGGCTCGCCGCATTGCTCGCCGAAACGCTCGATAGCGCGGAAGGGATCGATCCCAGCTTTTTCGAAGCGACGACGGCCGCTGCTTTTCTCGCCTTTTCGCGAATTCCTGCGGATGCCTGTGTTATCGAGGTCGGCCTGGGCGGTCGGCTCGATGCGACCAATGTTATAGAACATCCGCTGGTCGCCGGCATCGCGCATCTCGGCATCGATCATGAAGGGTTTCTCGGTTCGGATATCACCGTGATCGCCAGCGAAAAGGCGGGCATAGCCAAACGGGGACGCGCCCTGGTGACGCAGGAATATCCTGAACCGCTCGCGCGCGCCATCGAACGAACCGCGCAAGACAATGGCGCGGAATGGATTGCCCGGGGCAGAGACTGGATGGGCGCGGCCTATCGCGGAGTACTGCACTATCGCGACAGCGAAAATCGCTATCGCCTGCCCCTGCCCGGCCTCGCCGGCGCACATCAGGCCGACAATGCCCTGCTCGCCATCGCGATGCTCAGCCACCAGCGGGACATTGTTATACCCGAAGGCGCATTAAAGGCGGCAATGGGCTGGGCCGACTGGCCGGCCAGGTTGCAGCAACTGGGCGCCGGCGGGCTCACGGCCTTGCTGCCGCCCGGCACCGCGCTGTGGCTCGACGGGGGGCACAATGTGCTGGCCGCGGCAGTGCTGGCCGAGCATTTTGCTGAAACCGGTTCGCTCCATCTTGTCATGGGCATGCTGGCCAACAAGGACCCGGCAGGCTTCCTCGCGCCCTTGGCGGACATTGCGAGATCGGCGACCTTCGTACCAATCGATGGTCATGCCTGCCATTCGCCCGAAGCGCTGGCTGGCGTTGCGGCAGATTTGGGAATTCGTGCCCATACAGCACCTGATCTGGAGGCTGCGGTGGCGGCGGCCGGGTCTGCGAGCGGCGATGACGGAGCCCCCATCGCCATTGTCGGATCGCTATACCTTGCCGGAGAAGCGCTGAGACTGAACGGATATATTCCCGAATAGCTCCTTATTGCGATTGACTTGCAATAGCACTTATCGTCATATGCCATCCTTATCGAAAGGATGTTCATGGCCGATTCCAGCAAGCTCGATACAATTTTGCCCCACACAGCGCCGGTCTGCGGCGATGCCCGCATCCTGTTGTTCGCTATTCGGCGGATGGCCATTCACGGGCTGCACGACGCCTTCGCGGCCAATACGATGCTTGCGGGTTTCGGCATACGGTATCGCAAACCGCTGCTTCTACTACGCGCGCTGCTGGTCGATATCGCGCGCACGGCGCGCGCCAACATCATCGTTGCACCGTGCTGCGCGCCACGAATGACGGCCCATGAATTCGCCCTGCTCTCGGCGATCGGCAATCCGGCGGACGGCGCGCGCCATATGCGCTCCATACTAAAACCGCACACCGCCGCGACAGCGGAAACAACGATAGCCGCGCTCAGCCAGACCCTTGGCGAGATGGGCCGGCCGTTGGCTATTTAGCCGGGCCGTCCACTTCTGGATTTTCCGATCCCGCCGTTCCCAGGGACCTGTCGACCAGTCCGCTCCGGATCATCCACCAGAAGAGAATAACGCCGGGGAACGCCGCGGCGGTCGTCAACAAGTAGAAATTGACATAGCCAATATCCTCGATCAGCGTCCCCGCCGTCGTGCCTGTCAGAAAGCGTCCCAGAATACTTGCTGCCGCCGAAAGTAGCGCAAAATGCGTCGCGGTGAATTTGAGATTACAAAGCGCCGACAGATAGGCGACGACGCAAACGCCGCCGATCCCACTGGCGAAATTCTCGAAACCGATTGCGCCCGCCATGCCCCAGTTGCTGTGGCCAACTGCGGCGAGACCAGCGAAGCTGAAATTCGAAACCGCCATCAGCACGAGGCTGAGCAACACTGATTTCTTCATCCCCAGACGGGCGTAGAGCACGCCGCCGACGAAAACACCGACAAGCAATGCCCAGAATCCGAGCCCGACATCGTAGATCGCGATCTCGTCATTCGTATAGCCGAGATCCTCGAACAGGAGCCGGAAGGTCAGATTGGCGAGCGTGTCGCCGATTTTGTGGAGCAGCACGAAGATCAGCACGATAAATGCGCCTTCGCGGCTGAAAAATTCAACCAACGGGCCGACGACGGTCGATTCGGTCGATCCCGCAGTGCGCGTCGGCGTGATACAGAGCCAGGCGAGAATTCCGCCGCCGAGCACGAGCAGCGGGTAGAGAATTGGCGCGGCACTACCTAGCGCCCCGGTCACTGTCGGCCAGTCCCAGATCAATATCGCGAGCAAAGCGGCAAGCGAGGGCAGCAACACCCAGTTGACATGACCCGACCAGCCAATGTCGCGCGCGCGGCGCGCCGTCAGGTCGAACAGGGGGAAAATATAGCCGACGATAACCATCAGGCTCAAAATCTCGACACCGAGCCAGCGATCCAGCAGCACGGCCCCGCCATAGGCTATCGGAAAGCTCAGGATGAAGATTGCATAGGGCGTGCGCGTCATGAAACGGGGCCAGTCTCGAACAACCTTGCGCGTCGGCTCCCCCATGACGAGGCCGGTGATTACCGCAGGCAATGCGAGAAAAGCGCAGGCCATATAGGCCGCGCCCCACCCCATGCGCGCGGCAACCACGAGTGCCAGAGACCCCGCCACGGCAGCACCAATCCGCCAGCCATATTGGCTCATTCCCGAGCCCACGCCGAGTTCGTGCGGCTCGAGCAATTCTATCCGGTACCCGTCGATAACGATATCGAAGGTCGCCCCCATCATCCCGACCAGAATCGCAGCCAGCGCCACATAGGCGAGAGATGTCTCGGGATCGATATTGC
>JBPOET010000311.1:0-3047 GCA_051251675.1 Parasphingopyxis sp.
GCATAAAATTCGGGGGCCGGAGCAGATACGCGCGCCGACCCCCTCATCCTCGATACGCTACACGAGGATTAGACCAGGAATTTCCTGTTCCCTATTTCTAGCAGTTGCGGTCGATTTCCCGCCCGGCAAGAGCCCCGACGACACCGCCGATAATCGCGCCTGCGGTGCCATCTCCCCGGCCTCTGCGTCCTTCGGCGATCTCATTGCCGAGCAGCGCGCCGGCTATACCGCCGATAATCGTACCACCCGTGCCATTGTCCCGGCATCGTCCGCGATAATAGCGACGGTCGCGGCGGCGATCCCGGCGGCTGTACCGACGCCCGTCATAATAATCACCGCGCCGATAACGGCGGCCCTCATAATAGTCTCCGCGCCGATACTCGCGCCGGTCATAGCGATCATCATACCGGCTTTCGTAATAGCGGTCGTCATTATAGCCGTCGTTATAGTAGCGGTCCCCGGCATGGGCCGCTGCGGGAAGCAGCATCGCTCCGGCAAGAGCTGCCAATGTGATTTTCTTCAATGCCATCTCGAATTCTCCCAAGCGGCGGTGGGCTACCTGTCCAAACGGCTTCCACCAACCGATTGTCCTTATGCCGATGGTTAGCGGAACCTTGTCTGAACGATACTGTTGTCTGTCGTTCAGCTTGTGCCGTCTTTCGGCTGTGCGCACCGTTGTGCCGATGATAGAAGGCGGCGATGTTCCGCCGTATCGTTGCCTCGCTGCTGATCCTGCTCATTGCAGGTTCGACCCTGATTCTTTCCGGAGAGCAGGGGGATACGGCGAACCGGCCATTTGCTATTCATGCCATGCCGGTGGCGCTCGATAGCGGGAATCCTTCACGCCGCGATATTGGCGGCTTGCGCTATCTTGGCGGCTGGGTGCTGACCAGCGAAAATCCCGATTTCGGCGGCATCTCCGCCATGGTTCTGGAGGGCAACGGTTTTGTTGCGATTGGCGATGCTGGCGGACTGTTCCGTTTCGCGTTCGATGATACGGGCGCGATAATGCGCGCCGATATTACCGAGCTTTCGGCAGGCCCGATTCCGGACGATGGCGGCGACCTGCGGAAGCGCGATCGGGATGCCGAGGCGCTGGCGCGAGACCCGGAAACCGGTCGTTATTGGGTGGCGTTCGAGCGGGCCAACGGCTTCTGGCGGTTCGATGCGGCTTTTGACCGGTCCGACGCTAATGCTGCGCCGGAGGCGATGGCGGACTGGCCTGCCAATGGCGGGGCCGAGGCGATGGTCAGGCTGGAAGATGGCCGGTTCCTGATATTCTCGGAAGCGGGTGACGGGCCCGGCGATTCGCGCGAAGTGTTGCTGTTCGCCGGCGATCCGGTCGAGGGCGGACCGCCGCCGCTGCGCATCGGCTACCATCCGCCGGATGCGCATCGGATTACCGATGCCGCCCTGTTGCCGGACGGGCGGCTTTTGATCCTCAATCGCGATTTCAGCATCATGAGGGGGGTCTCGGTAATCCTGTCCATCGTCTCACTGGATACATTGGCGGCCGGGACCGTTCTGGAGAGCGAGATTATCGCCCGGCTCGATCCACCGGTCACGATCGACAATATGGAGGCGCTCGCCGTCGACGAGCAGGATGGACGCACGATCGTCTGGATGGCGTCGGACGATAATTTCAATCCGCTCCAGCGGACCTTGCTGCTCAAGTTCGAACTGGTTGCCGGGCGCTAGTCTCGCGCCGCTATACGCGCGACAATCTTGATCTCGGTAATGCCCTGATCAGGGATGAGTCGTTCGACCTGGATCGCCGTCCAGGCGGGAAAGGGTTCGGCGATATAGCGCTGTTGCACCGCGATCATCGGTTCCATCTGGGACGCAAGATCGGTGTGAAAGCTGAGGATGTCCACAATATCGCCCCAGTCGGCGCCGGCGCGTTCGAGGATGGTTCCGATTTCGGTATAGGTCTCGGCAAAGGCCGATTCGATGTCGCTGTCACCAGGCGCAAGCGAAACGACGATTCCGGACAGATAGACATGTCCGTCGTCGGTGACGATGGCGTCGTTAAAACCGATCTGCTGCTGGATAGCGCGCATGTCCTCCGATTCGGACATGAGCACGGTCGCCCGGTCCCGGGCGCTGCTTTGCGCGGTCGCTGCACTGGTCGTCATGCATAATGCAGCGGCCAGGGCGAGCGACAGCCGCACGATCAGGCGGTAGCCTGTTTGCTGGCGATCTCGCGCTTGACCTTGCGGGCATTGGCGCTGAGCTTCTCGTCGGCTGTTTTGATAAGCCAGTTATCGAGGCCGCCGACATGCTCGACCGACCGCAGGCCGGTGGTCGAGACGCGGAATTTGAAGCTCCGCTCCAGCGCTTCGGACATCAGGGTCACATTCTGCAGATTCGGCAGAAATGTTTTCTTGGTCCTGTTATTGGCGTGGGACACATTGTTTCCCACCATCCGGCCCTTGCCGGTCAGCTCGCAAATACGCGACATAATCTTTAGTCCTGAAATCTCGGGGTTGCCCGGAAAGCGGGGCAAATAGCCCGATCATGTGCTTTCGTCAACCGGAACAATGCCGGTTGGCGCACGCAATTGGCGGAAATCCCGGCCGGCAACAGTTTACAATCATCTTGTTTAGAGGGCTGGCCAGGGGCTAGGCGAAACCATGGCCTTTCCGCTGCCCCTTCCCATGCAACGCGCCCTAGCGCTCGCCGAGCAGGCCGCGCAGGCATCCGAAGTGCCCGTCGGCGCGGTCGTCATGCAGGGAGAGCGGCAGATTGCCGAGGCTGCCAACGGGATGCGTGCAAGCGGCGATCCCACCGATCATGCAGAGATGCGCGCGATTCGCGCAGCGCTGGACGTGCTGGGTACGGGGCGGCTCGACGGCTGCGATCTCTGGGTGACGCTTGAGCCATGCACCATGTGTGCCGGTGCGATCGCCCATGCCCGGATCGCCCGGCTATATTATGCCGCGCCCGATCCGAAGGGCGGTGCTGTCGAACATGGACCGTGATTTTTTGGCCAGCCGACCTGCCATCACCGCCCTGACGTTTATTCCGGAATCGGGCAGGAGCGGTCG
>JBPOET010000312.1:0-3044 GCA_051251675.1 Parasphingopyxis sp.
GATGATGAGGCCGGCGCTTGCCATCGGTGCAAAATCGCCAACCGGCTCGATCCGCTCCAGCGCGACATCGCGGGCCTGGGCTTCGATCTTTTCCTTCTCGACGAGCCGGTCGAGCTGCCGGGCGATGCCCTGCTTGGCCTTTTCCGCAACATCCTGACTGACATCGGACAACAGCACCCGATAGCCGGCCTGCGCCGAAACCTGCGCGATGCCCGCGCCCATTTGTCCCGCCCCGATAACGCCAACTGCCTGCATGACTATCCTTTCCTGCTGTGATGGTGGTCACTATCGCGCGATGGTCTGCGAGGCTAGAGACAAAGCCATGACCATAGCTCTCTTCACCGCTTTCGCCGCCGCAATCGCAACCCCCGATCCAGCAATCGGACAAGTGCGCAATTTCGGCGATTGGGCCGTCGGCTGCGACAATGGCTGGGCCTGCGAAGCCCTGTCGCTGACCTCGGAAGACTGGAGCATCGGGGACGGCATCTCGCTGACAGTGCGCCGAGCGGGAGGCGCGGATGGATATAACCGGGTCGGGCTCAGGGCGATGGAAGAGATTGAAGGCAATCGCATCGCGCTGCATATTGACGGCGCGCAAGTCGCGATTGCCGAGCGTTCCGAAGACGATGAGCTGTTCCACTTCGCTCCGGCCATCGCGCAAAACCTGCTCTACCGGATCGCGCAGGGCCGGGAGGCGGAGCTGTTCGATGAGGCCGGCGCATCGCTTGGGGCCATCTCGCTGAATGGGTCACGCGCAGCGCTTCTTTATATTGAAGATGTTCAGGGTCGGGCAGGCACCGTCACCGCGTCGGCGATGGTCGGCGACGTGCCGGCCTCGACCATTCCCGAACCACCCGCCATCCCGACAATTGCAGCCATGCCCGTCGCGGAGCGCGCTCAGGATACGGCAAGCGAATTGTCGGAGTTCGAACGCACGGCGCTGCGCCCGACGGTCGAATGCGATTATGGCGATGAGGCCCCATTGTCCGACAGGGCTGTGGTTCTTTCCGATACCGCCGACCTCTTACTGATTAGCTGCAGCCGGGGCGCCTATAATTTCAGCGACATCGCCTTTGTCAGGCAAGATGGCGCGCTCGCGCCCGCCCGGTTCGACCATGTCTTCAGCTGGGGCGAGAACCGGGAAATGCCCTTCCTCGTAAACACCTATTGGAATCCGGAAGAAGGCACGCTCAGCACCTATGCAAAAGGACGCGGACTTGGCGATTGCGGCACCGCCGAGAGCTTCGTCTGGGACGGCGAGATGTTCCGCCTGACGGAGCGACGCGAAATGAACGCCTGCCGGGGCAGCGTACACTGGATCACGGTGTACCGGGCCAATGTCGAATGGGTTAACCCCTAGGGCGCCGTCCGTTCAGGCTGTGCCTCGGCAAGGATCAGCGCAAACTGATCGGCGACATCCGTCCATTCATGCGTTACCGTCCAGCCGCCCGCGCGGAGCAGGATGCGCGCGTCGCGCGGCCCGTATTTATGGCTGTTCTCGGTGTGAATCGATTCGCCCCGGTCCATCGCGAAATCCTGCCCGGCAACCGAAAAACGGACATCGCGCACCGCTTCGATATGCATCTCGATTCGGGCCAGCATATCGTTCCAGATCGCGCGGTGCCGGAAGGCATCTATCGGAATATTTCCCGCCAGCTCGCGATTGATCCGTTCGAGCAGGTTCAGGTTGAAAGCCCCGGTCACGCCGGCTGCATCGTCATAAGCGGGCACGAGCACGTCCTCGCTCTTCACCCGGTCCATACCGATAAGCAACATGGCGCCCGTACCCAGCGTCTCCTTCATCGCACGGAGGAAATCGACGGCGGACGGCGGGATGAAGTTGCCGATCGTGGAACCCGGAAAGAAACCGAGCTTCGGTATCTCTGCAATGGCGGCAGGCAGCGGGACCGGATGGGTGAAATCGGCTTCGACCGGATAGACGGGGAGGCCGGGAAAATCGGCACTCAGCGCATCGGCGGATTCGCGCAGAAACTCACCCGATATATCGATCGGCACATAGGCCGCCGGATCGATCGCCTTGAGGAGAAGCGGCGTCTTGGCCGAAGAGCCCGATCCGAATTCGACGACCGCCCGGCCGGCACCGACCGCGGCGCCGATCTCGCCTGCTTTGTCCGCCAGGATGGAACGCTCGACCCGTGTCGGATAATATTCGGGCAGGTCGGTGATCCGTTCGAACAGCTCGGAGCCGCGCAAATCGTAAAACCAGCGCGCCGGGATAGCCCTTGGGCGGGACTGGAACCCGGCAAGCACATCGGCATGGAAAGCGAGATCGGCGCCCGCAGATATTGCGCTATCGATCATGATGTCGGGTTCGTCCGGGCCGTCGGCCATGTTACAGGTCCCGCGCCAGGCGCAATCCGGCATATTGCCAGCGCATATGCGGATAGAAGAAATTGCGATAACTGGCCCGGCTATGGCCGCGCGGCGTGGCGCAGCTCGCCCCTTTCAGCACATATTGGCCGACCATGAACTTGCCATTATATTCGCCGACCGCGCCCTCTGCTGCGCGGAACCCCGGATGCGGCATATAGGCGCTGCCCGTCCATTCCCAGACATCGCCAAACATCTGGCGCAGCCCCTCGCCCGGACCGAGAGGCTGGGTCCGGACGTCGCCAGCGCAATCGAGCTGGTTGCCTGCCGTATGATCCAGCGATGATGCCGCCACTTCCCATTCGGCTTCGGTAGGCAGGCGAAAGCCGGTCCAGCTGGCAAAGGCGTCGGCCTCATAATAGCTGACATGGCTGACGGGCGCGGCGAGATCGATCGGCCGCGCCCCGGCAAGCCCGAAACGGTACCATTGGCCGTCATCGCGCTTTCGCCAATAGAGCGGCGCGGCGACCTTGTTATCCTGCACCCAGGCCCAGCCTTCGGAAAGCCAGTGAGCATGGTCCCGATATCCGCCATCCTCGATGAAGGCGATCCATTCCCCGTTGGTGACAAGCCGGTCGGCAAGCGCATGGGGGTTCAGATAGACTTTGTGGCGCGGCCCCTCGCAATCGAAAGTGAATCCTGCGCCATCGCAG
>JBPOET010000313.1:0-3040 GCA_051251675.1 Parasphingopyxis sp.
GCATAGCGCAATGCGCCCGACGCAGTGACCGGTTCGAACCGTTCGAAATAGGCGATCAGCGAGCGCGGCGCTGTGCCGGTCGCCGGAATTTGTTCCTCGGCGACACGCTGCATCCGCGCTTCGCCCGGCCAGCCGGGATGTGACACGAGAAAACTCGCATAATCGTTGAAGGGCAGGGCGTCGCTCTGCTGCAGGCGGTTCCACTGCAATACGGCTTCGCCAAGCGGATTGGCCTGTGGTACCGACCCTACGGATCCTGCGCCGGAAACGCCCAGTCGGCTGGCATACCAGGCGCGCTGTTCGGAGTTCAGCGACTGGGCGGAAGCGGCAGCCGATCCGATCAAAGCGGCAGCGCCAAGCGCAAGGAACGTGGCAGTGTGTTTTATCATGCTGGACATAGTGCTCGCACAATCCTTATCTGGCGGTGAACAGGCCCCGTTGATTTGACGCTGATATGCAGCGCAAACACGTGGAGGTGAAGGAGAAATATATGTTCAGCGGGTCGATTCCGGCTCTGGTGACGCCCTTTCGCGACGGATCGTTTGATGAAGCGGCCTATCGGAGCTTTATCGATTGGCAAATCGAGGAAGGCAGCAGCGCTCTCGTGCCGTGCGGAACGACGGGCGAAGCGGCGACTCAGACGTTCGAGGAACATTTCGAGGTTGTTCGGGTTTGCGTGGACCAGGCGGCCGGACGGGTGCCGGTAATTGCGGGCTGCGGCTCTAACGACACGCAGTCGGCCATCAAGAATCTTAAAAAGGCAAAGGAAGTGGGCGCCACTGCAGGCCTTGTCGTGCCGCCCTATTACAACAAGCCCAACCAGGAAGGGATTTACCGCCATTTCGAAGCAATGATCGGCGAATGTGACCTACCCATTATTCTGTACAATGTTCCCTCGCGCACCGCCTCTGACATTTCGGTCGAGACGATGCAGCGCCTGCGCAAATTTCCGTCCGTCATAGGGGTCAAGGATGCAACCGCCGATATGGACCGCGTGAGCGCCCAGCGGGCGGCCTGTGGCGAGGATTTCTGTCAGCTTTCGGGCAATGACTATCTTACCTTGGGCTATCTGGCGATGGGCGGTACGGGGTGCATTTCCGTGACGGCCAATGTGGCGCCCCGGCTTTGCGCGGAATTTCAGGCCGCATGGGCGAGGGGCGACACCGCCGAAGCCCTTGCGCTCAACGACCGGCTTTATCCCCTGCATGGAGCGATGTTTGCGGACGCGTCGCCCGGCCCGGCAAAATATGCGCTGACCAGGGTGCTTCCTGGATTTCCGGGAGAATTGCGCCTGCCGATGACCTGGCCCTGCGAAGCGGCTCAGGCGCGGATTGATTCAGCCTTGAGTCATGCCTCGTTGCTCAGGGGCTGATCCATGGCCCGCCCGCACCCCGTAGAATTCGACAAGGTGAAGACAGTCGCCGAGAACCGGCGTGCGCGCTACGACTTTTCAATCGACGAAAAATTCGAAGCCGGCATCGCATTGACCGGAACCGAGGTGAAATCCCTGCGGTTCGGCGAAGGGGCGATCGCGGAAAGCTATGCCGAAGTGCAGGAAGGCGAAGTCTGGCTGATCAACGCCAATATTCCCGAATTCAGCCACGGAAACCGGTATAACCACGAAGCCAAACGCCCACGCAAACTGCTTCTGAACGCGCGCGAGATCAACAAGATACGCGGCGCAGTGGAACGCAAGGGCATGACACTGGTGCCGCTTTCCATCTATTTCAATGCGCGCGGCAAGGCGAAGGTCGAACTGGCGCTCGCCAGGGGCAAGAAACAACATGACAAGCGTGCGACAGAAAAGGCGCGCGACTGGAAAAGGGAACAGGGCCGCCTGATGCGCGAACGTGGCTAGATCGAAGCGCGAATCCGGGCCCTTTATGCGCTGGGTCCGCCGGCATTCGCCGAGCCGCGAGGAACTGGCCCAAAACCGGTTTATCAAGCCATTTGCCGGACGGGTGATGCACAGCTATCTGTGGCGCTTCAACCGGCGATCGGTGCCCCGCGGCGCCGCACTGGGGATGATCGTCGGCATCTTTGTCATGATACCGGGCCTCCAGATTATCGTGTCGGCGCTGCTGGCCCTGCCTTTTCGTGCCAACATCCCGGTTGCCGCAGCGGCCACTTTCACCAGCAATCCCATCACCACGCCGTTCATCCTGGGCGGAGCGCTGATCGCGGGAAACCAGATATTCCGCCTCGACGCGGACGCGAGCCATGCCCTGATGCTGTACGAGCAAAAGGCCGGGCCATCGGAATGGCTGGCCTGGCTGGCCACCGATGCGGCCCCGGCGCTTCTTGGCGGCCTGCTTATCATCGCCATCATATCGGCGGTGGTCGCCTATCTGGCCGCCGACTGGTTCTGGCGATACAGGGTCGGCCGCAGATGGCGGCGGCGCAATCTGAACAGTGAAGACGGGCGACCGGACTGATGGCAACCGTCGCGCCTGAAAGACGGGACAGACATCCCAAGGCGAGCCGGTTTGCCGACCGCTCCCTTGTCGGACTGGTGATCCTCGCCGGCATAGGTTCGGCGGTGTTGATGATGTTCCTTCTGGAAAGCCCGCTGTTCGCTGCGGGCTTCATGGCGATGTTCCTGTCCGCATTCGGCATCACCATGATCGCCACACGGCGTCGCCCCTTGGCGGCGGAGGCGACAGCGGGCCCCGACCGCGCACTGATCAGGGCTGCTATCGAAGGCGCGGGAATGCCCATCGCCGTGACCGACCGGCAGGGAATATTGATTGCCGCCAACAGTGGTTTTGAACGGGATTTCAGAGGCGCGCCCACACCGCCGGCCCTGCCTTTTGCCGATGACGGGGCCGAAAGGCTGACTCATGCCGGTCGCACGGCCTGGCGCGACGGGCGGGGCAACGCTCCCGCTCTCAAAACGCCGCACGGCGGCTATGACGCGATCGTCGAGCGCGGCGGAGAAAAAGGCGATTTCCTGATCTGGCGATTTGCACCGGCAATCGAGACCGATCTGATCGCCGAAGCGCGCCGCCTGATCGAAAGTCCTGCCGGAGCAGCGCTCGGC
>JBPOET010000314.1:0-3028 GCA_051251675.1 Parasphingopyxis sp.
GAGTAGGGAAGCGCGCATCTTCCGTTCTTTCGAATGATAGCAAGCGTGATAGGCCGGCCCGGAAGATTTTCTGGAGGGATGATGTACTATTTGCTTTGGAGCAATTGGGCGGGGAGGCTCCTTTAGATGAGATTTATCAGGAAGTGCGCAGGATTCGGTTGAGGGAAGGGCGAAGCTTGCCGCTCAACTACAAGGCTATCGTGAGGCGGGAGCTGGAATACAACAGCTCAGATTCAAACGTCTTCAAGGGAAAGTTCGATTGGTTCCGTTCGGTTGATGGAATTGGTGGGGGCGTATGGGCAACTCACCGGCGGATAGAAAAGGGCGGGCCAAAGCAGTGATTGGCTCGTTCGCCGACAAGGAAACCGAGCGCATCTGGGATGGCACGCGCAGCCGGAAGCTGCCGCCTGATATCCAGAATCGCGCGCTTGCCAGATTGGCGATGCTCGACGCGGCGGACAGTCTCGAGGATCTCAAAAACCCGCCAAGCAACCGGCTTCACGCCCTTTCCGGAGACCGTACGGGGCAGCATTCTCTTTCCATTAATCGCCAATGGCGTATATGTTTCGTCTGGAAGGACGGAAATGCCGATGGCGTCGAAATCACAGACTATCACTGATCCCGACTGGCTGGATAACAGCCATGCCGGTGAATTGCTGGTCAGCGAGTTCATGGAGCCGTTGGGGCTCGAGACGGCGGAGCTTGCCGAAGCTCTGGCCGTTCCCGCCGCGCGCCTGCAGTCCATGATCGATGGCGATGCGCGCATCGACGGCGAACTCGATCTGCGTCTCGCGAGATATTTCCGGATGTCAGACGGCTTTTTCCTGCGATTGCAGGATCAGTATGAGCTGCGCGAAGCCAAGCGCGCGCTGAATGGCGAGTTGGACAGGATCGTGCCTCGCGCCGCCTGATTGCCAGCAGCACGCCTTCCTTGATATTCGCGGCCCCGCGCTCCATTGATGGGGATAGACATTTCCGGGAGACTCCCCTTGCGTTCCATAGCTTATCTCATCCTTCCCGCGCTTGCGCTTTCCGCCTGTGCGCGGACCGAAACGCCGGAGGAAGCGCGGGCTGCGGCGCTGGAGGCGCAGGTTGAATATGCGCGGTTGGCGGCTGAAGCCCGCGCCGGGGTCGACGAGGAGCAGGTGCTTTCGGGGACCTCTCCCGGCCAGATCGATACAAGCAGTTCGGGCAGCCTCACTCCCGGCAGCTGGAGCGTCGCTACCGTCGATGGCGAACGCATGGCCCGGTTCGGTGAAGAGGGGGAAGCGCCGATCGTCACCATCGCCTGCGAAACCGGCGGCGGGGTCGACGTCCGGCTGATCGGGATGGTGCCGCAGGGCGGATCCGGAACGGTGTTCATCAACACCCCCGAAGGCGGATCGACCTTTATCGCATCGGAAGGCGTTGGCGATGTATCGGAGGCCTATATCTCCGTTCCGGCCGCGGATCCCTTTATCGGCCGCCTGATCAGCGGCAGCGGACCCTATGCGATCCGCATGGGCGGCGATCAGCAGCTCACCATTCCGGCCGATGACGTGCTGACCAGCGTCGTCAGTTCCTGCGACCGCCGCGACGCGCCGGTTGCGACAACCGATCTCGGCGCAGCAGCAGTGGCGGAGAGTGCCGGGGAGGCGGGACAGTGAGCCGCCGCGCGGCGCTTTACGGCGCGCTCGTCGCCACCAGCGCTGTCGTTGCGCTGGGAGCCTGTTCGGCCCAGACCACCACTGCATCCGAGGCCGCATCGGGCGCTGTGAGCGAAACCGACTGGCGCGATATCCCGCTGGCGCCCGGAACCTGGGTCTATCGCGAGGATGGGCGCGGCTCGCTTGCGCTTTATGGCGAGCCGGAAAGCGAAGCGCTGTTCCTGGTCCGCTGTGACCAGGCGGACCGGCGTATCTTCTTCTCGCGGGCGGGTAGCCTCGACGCGGCGGGCGGCACGATGGCGTTTCAGGCCAGCCATGGCGAGGCCAGCTATGCCGCACAAAACAGTTCGGGGGCGCAGCCCTATATCGTCGCCGCGACCAGCGGGACGGATAGCTATCTCGATGCCATCGCCTTCAGCCGCGGCCGGATCGTCGTCACGGTGACCGGCCAGGGCGTCATCGCCCTTCCCAACTGGCCGCAAATGACGCGCGTCTTCGAGGATTGTCGCGGCTAGCGGCGGGACGCGGTGCGGTACAGTGCCGCATGTTTGTAACATTTCCATGCCATGCGCCACGGCCTGGCCCCGATCGGGCCCGACCGGAGGGAATGACGATGAGATTTCGCGCAGGATTTGTGTTTGGCCTGGCCGCCGCCCTTGGCGCCTGTTCCGCTGCCGGCGATGAGGAGACCGGCGAGCCCGCTGCGCTGACGCTGACCCCGGGAGCATGGGCGGCCAGTGCCGAACGGGCCAGCTATGCCGATGACGGGGGCGTTTTGCTCGCCTCGTTCCGCTGCGATGCGGAAACGGCCGAGCTTGTGCTCGAAATGCCCGGCAGCTTTGCCGATGGCGCACGGCCCGCCATTCTGATGCGCGCTGGCGATTTCATGCACGGGGTCGACCCGGTGGAAATCCGCAGCTCCGCCGAGGGCACGGTCCGGTTCGCCCGTGCGCCGGTCGGCGGGCCGCTCATGGGCGCGATCCGCGCCTTCCCCGTACCGTTGACGATCGAGGCCGATGGCGCCCCGCCGGTGATGATCGAGACCGATTCCGTGTTGCAGGGGTTTTTCGAAAGCTGTGCTGCGGCGTCCGGCGCCGGATCTTCCGCGGAGCCCGCCCAATAACAACGGTGCGAGCGGCATGTGCGGCGAGCCAGTGAAGATCGCTCAAATAAATTTGAAAAACAAGGCTTGATCCGCGAATCGCAATGATTCATTCCTGTGCATGAGTTCAACAATGCGAAAGGAGGTGATCCGATGTCTCATGGTTCAGTAAAGAGGTCGGTTCAGTCGTTTCGGAGGATGCGGGGCTAAGCCTCGCCTGAGTTCTCCGGCCGGCACTCCGGCCGCTGACCATGTTCAGGGCTGCCAGGCACGATGTGCC
>JBPOET010000315.1:0-3025 GCA_051251675.1 Parasphingopyxis sp.
CCCAGGATGATCGCCGAGAACGCGGCAGCGGTGAAGGTGGAGAAGAACAGAGCGAACTCGGTGACTCTGACCCCACACAGCAATCCGATGAGCCTGGCGAGCAGAGCATGAACGAGAGTGAAGATGCTCACGCTGGCAAAGGCGCTCAGGCCAGTGAACAGGAAACGCCTGCCAGCGATGAGAACGGTAGCGGTGCGCTCAATGGGGAGCCCAGCGATGAAGAAGCCGCCAACAGACCTTCGGGAGGGTCGGAGCTGGACACGCCCTCGGCAGACTCCCAGGCAGCGGGTCTGCGCACCGCGCTGGAAACCGAACAGGCGACTACCCAGTGGCTGAATCGGATCAATCACGATGCCAGTCTGTACTTGCAACGACGTATCAGGCTGGAACAGCGGCGCCGGCATGCGGCAGGCCAGGCCGCCCCCGAAGGTGGAAGCGCATGGTGATGCACAGCTGGCATCGCCTGGCTGCAGTCTGCTGCCTCTGTCTCGCTCTCATCGTCGGCGATGCCGGTGCCGCCGATTTAGAGCCGTCCATCACGCTGCTCGGCAGCGATGAAGCGGTGTATCTGGGTGACAGCGTCATCATCGAGCTCGAGTCAGTCGGTCTGGATGAAGCTGTCGACACCAGTCCCCTGCTGCAGGAAGCCGAGCTGCTGCGTGAAACCGTGGGCACACGCATCATGGTCATCAGTGATCAGGTCGTCGAGATGAAATTGCGCCGCATGGAGCTCCTGCCGCAGCGCGAGGGCCGCATCATCTTCGGTCCGTTGAACGGCAACGGTTTCAAGGGCGGCGTGACATCGAATTCGATCACTATCGATGTTCAAGCCCCAACGGAATTGCAATGGCAGCCGGATACCGATGATCTGCAGATCGATGTGACACTGCGCATGGGTGATGGCCCCAGCCAGATCAGTCTGCCGACGGCCAGAGGAAGCTCCGATGCAACGAGGCAAGCCTTTGTCGGTCAGCACATCATCGCCGACATCGAGCTCAGACATCGCTTCCCCATCGCTGACGAGCAGGTCTCTCTGCCGGATTTCGCAGGCTTCGATGTACTGGAACAGTTTGTCGAGCGCAGAACCATCGATGAGCGAGACGATGAACCTTCGTGGCGCCTCACCGCCTGGCGTTACCATCTGTTTGCGCGGCACTCCGGCACGCTCAGCCTGAGCCCGGTCAGCTGGACGGGTACCGTGATTCGTTCGCGTACCCAGCGAGCAGTATTCGACAAGAGCACCTCGCCGCTGGTGCTGCAGATTCAGCCAGCAGCCGACTCCAGTCACTGGTGGTTGCCTGCCAGTGATCTGAGCGTCAGTGACAGCTGGTCCAGGGATCCTCGGGAGCTTTCTGCCGGGGATGAAATTCTCCGAACCATTACCCTCAGCGCGCGCGATGTGCTGGCCAATCACCTGCCCGACATCGTGCCACCGGAAAGCCGTGCCTTGACGACCACGCCAATCAGGCAATCACGCTCTCAGCAACTGCAGGGCGAGCACATCATGGCCACTGCCGTTTTCGAATATCGCATGATCGCGCAGAGCCCTATCCCGGTATTCCTGGATACGGTTCGAGTTCCCTGGTATGACACGGTGACGGCCTCCGCCAGAGAGGCCATCATTCCGGCTCGGCGCATCAATGTCGGGCTGCCCGATCGCGCCGACCTACTGGCCAGTCTGGCCCTCGATGGCAACTGGTTCGACCGGATGCTGTTACGACTCGAGGGCAGCAGCAGCGCACGATCGCTGCCCTGGCAGGCCATCCTCGCACTACTGTGCCTGCTGGCTGCCTGGCTCTGGATACAGGAGTTTCGGTATTGGCGCCATGAACGATGCCAGAGAAAGGAAGGCCTGAAATCGACTGTACTCCCGGAGTTGTGAATCCAGTCGATAGTCAGGCCTGAAGCGAAGCAACGGAGCCTACTGCGGAACATGATCCTTGGGCAATATGGTCACGCCCCAGGGATAACGTCCCACCTTGATGGTCTTCACGGCCTTGCGACTTGCCACATCGATCATCGTGACATCACCGGACACGCCATTGGTGGTGTAGAGCTTGTCCTGCTCGGGCGTCAGCGCCATATGCCATACGCGTCGACCGACCAGAATGTAATCCGTCACTTCCAGGCTTTCGCGATCGACCACCGCCACATGATTCGATGGGCCCAGTGCAATGAATGCCGTGCGTCCATCATCGGTGATCTCCATACCCACCGGTTGAATCTGATCGCGCGTCACACCGGGAATCTCGAAGCTGATCTTCTGCTTGATCTCCCGGGTTGCCGTATCAATGACCGATACGGTGCCGCCGATCTCGGACGAGACCCACAATTCCTTGTCATCAGGTGTGAACTCGGCATCACGCGGTCGTTGATCGACCAGGGTGTTGGCAACAATGGTCTGCGTCGCCGTATCGATCCAGTGCGCCATGTTGGAGGTTTCGGATGTGACGATGGCGTATTTCCCGTCATGACTCACCGCCATGCCTTCGGGCTCCACGCCCACGTCGATCTGCGAGACCACCTGACGTGTTTCGATATCGACAACCGTTGCAATGGCATCATCTTCGTTGGCGATGTACAGATGCCGATTATCCGGGTGCAGGGCAAACTGTTCCGGATCTTCACCACTGGGCAATTCGAACAGAATGGAATCATTGCTGACATCCATCACCTGCACCGTGTCGGAGTCCGACGCGCAGATGAACAGGCGCGTGTAGTCATGACTCAGGGTCACGCCTCGTGGCCGTTCGCCAACTTCCAGCGTCTTGATCACTTCATTGGTCTCGGTATCGATAACCGACACCGTGTCGTCCTTTTCATTACTGACATAGGCCCAATGGGCGCTGACCGTGCCACTGCTGACACCCAGCATCAGCCCGAGAGTACCCAGACACAGCACGCCGGGGCGTTTGTTCATCAGACACCGTGCAGATTCAGCTGCAGATACACGCGGTTCCATTATTCGCTTTTTCCATGGTTTGATCTTCATTTTTCTCCTGCCGGTCAATATCAAGGCTGGCGA
>JBPOET010000316.1:0-3024 GCA_051251675.1 Parasphingopyxis sp.
GATCGAAGCCATCAAGAAGGAATTGGAGGCCGCTGGCGTCAGCGCAGAAGATATGAAAGCGACGGACAAGGATATTAAAGCAATTGTGGCCGAGGCTGCGGATTTTGCAGAAAGCTCGCCTGAGCCGCATCCGGACGAGCTCTACACGGACGTTCTGGTGGAGCAGTATTGATGGCTATCGAACTGAAAATGCCGGCCCTGTCTCCCACCATGGAAGAGGGCACACTGGCTAAATGGCTGGTCAAGGAAGGCGATGAGATCAGCGCCGGAGACATCATGGCCGAGATCGAAACCGACAAGGCGACGATGGAATTCGAAGCGGTGGATGAAGGCGTACTGGCCAGAATTCTCGTACCCGAGGGCACGGATGAAGTGGCGGTTGGCGCCGTAATCGCGATACTCGCCGAAGAAGGCGAAGATGCCGATAGCGTCGAGGCGTCCCCTGCGCCGGAATCCGCAGCTCAGCCTTCGGCGGCGGAAACGGCGGAACCCGAAGCGGACGCCCCGCCACCCGTTAAACCCGAAATGGCAACCCGGCCTGCGGATCCCGATATCCCCGAAGGCACGGCGATGGTCACGCTGACCCTGCGCGAAGCCTTGCGCGATGCGATGGCGGAAGAAATGCGCGCCGATGACCGTGTCTTCGTGATGGGCGAGGAAGTCGCCCAATATCAGGGTGCATACAAGGTCACCCAGGGCCTGCTCGACGAATTCGGCGACAGGCGGGTGATCGATACACCGATTACAGAATATGGTTTTGCCGGTATCGGCACCGGTGCGGCGATGGGCGGACTGCGGCCGATCGTTGAATTCATGACCTTCAACTTCGCGATGCAGGCGATCGATCACATCATCAATTCCGCGGGCAAGACCAATTACATGTCCGGCGGCCAGATGCGCTGTCCGATCGTGTTTCGCGGCCCCAATGGCGCGGCCAGCCGCGTCGGCGCGCAGCATAGCCAGAATTACGGCCCCTGGTATGCCGCTGTTCCCGGCCTGATCGTGATCGCGCCATACTCGGCGGCGGACGCCAAGGGGTTGCTCAAATCGGCAATCCGCACAACGGACCCGGTTGTTTTCCTCGAAAATGAGCTCCTCTATGGCCAGAGCTTCGAGGTGCCCGATCTCGATGATTATGTGCTGCCGATCGGCAAGGCGCGCACTGTCCGTTCCGGCAATGACGTGTCGATCGTCTCCTATTCGATAGGCGTCGGCATTGCGCTCGAAGCGGCGGAGAAACTGGCTGAAGAAGGCATCGAAGCCGATATCGTCGATCTCAGGACGCTCAGGCCGCTCGACAAGGCCGCGGTGCTGGAAAGCCTGTCGCGGACCAACCGGATGGTCGTGGTCGAAGAAGGCTGGCCGACCTGCTCGATCGCCTCCGAAATCGCGGCGATCTGCATGGAGGACGGGTTCGACGATCTCGACGCGCCCGTGATGCGGGTAACCAATGAGGACGTGCCAATGCCCTATGCGGCCAATCTGGAAAAGTTGGCGCTTGTCGATGCCGACAAGGTAGTCGCTGCCGCGAAGGCCGTGACCTATCGCTGATCTTTGCCCGCCAAAGCTTCCTTACTCCGGCTTTTCTAGCAGCTGGCGACAGTGAGGCCTTGGGTGTTCGTGATGTCCTGGTTCGTCCGGTCGCGGACGTTGAAGGCGCTTTCGTAACGGATCTGGCGGGTGCCTAGGATGCCCATGGTTGGTATTAAGGGCTGATAGTCATAGGTTACCTCGACAAACATCACGGCGGTGCCTTCGGCTGAAATGATCTTGTTGCCGGCCGGGCCCATCCCGTCTTTCAGCGAATCATTGTAGCGGCCGTCATCTTCCTCGCCATAGGCGGGGTCTACGCTGGTCAACTGACCCATGCAGCGCTGCCAGTTGATCATCTGACCTTCCCTCCATCCCGTTTGATTGTTGGGCTGGAGCGAGGACAGCACGACACGGCCATTTGCTTCGAAATCGATGGCCTCGCCGACAAGGTCTGCGCCGGCGAAAACTTCCCGGATATTGGCTTCGTCGATGGTCGTGTCGACGCGGCCTGCATTATCGGCGACGGTCATGGCGATCTGGCTGACGCGGAGATGCGCGAGTGCAAAGTTCGCGGTTTCCAGCCCGCCGAAAATCAGGGCAAGCAGGATAGGCAGCGAGAATGCGAACTCGATCAGGGCAACGCCCTCGCTGTCCTTTTTCAACCTGCGAAAAGCTGCAAATCGCCTGAGATGTTTTCTGCTCGTCATTATGCACACACCGTTGGAGGAATGGCCTGGTCGGCGAAAGGCTGGTTACGGACCGCGGTTCGTGCGGTGATCGTGTAGTTTTGAGGTACGCCTATCAACGTCGCCACCGGGACAAGGCGAGGCATGGAGACTGTCACTTCATAATAGACGACATCGTCGGCACCGCCCCGTCCGGCATCGCCTGCATCGGTATCGAAAGTACCGTTGTTGTTGATGTCCTCGAAGCAGTCTCCGGCGTCATAGGAGCCATTGCCGTTATAGTCGGTCAGCAGCTTTTCGGCATTGCCGACGCCCGAAAACTCATAGAAACTGGATTGCTCGACCGTATAGGTAGCGCGGCGGGCGATATTGTTCACCCGCTCCTCGATAGCGTTCTCGATCCGATCCTCAATCGAAGCCCCGGTATAGCCGCTGAAATTTGGGTTTTCGACGGTCGCTGTCCTTGCAACATCGTTTAACACGCCCTGAAGCTGGGCGCGGACATAGCTCTGATAGCCGAGATCGAGCGCACCGAGCAGGACGATCATCAGCGGCACCACGATGATGCCGAACTCGACCGCCGCGATGCCGCGATCGTCGCGCGCAAGCCGACGAAGAGTGAAAGTGGGCTTCCTCATTGCGTCAACCTCAACCGGCCGATACCGGCGCCAATACGTTCGAACACATCTTCGAGATCGGATCCGTCGCTGACGAAGAAATGACCGCTGCTTGTCGCGCAGGGCTCGATTTCGTCGGTGTCGCTAATATCGAGCGCGATGACCCAGATGGTCATGCCCATCGATTT
>JBPOET010000317.1:0-3022 GCA_051251675.1 Parasphingopyxis sp.
GACTGGCACTGCCCGTCAAGCGTCTGTTGAAATTATAGTTGCCATAGCTTGAATAGTTATTGCTTGTAGGAACCAGATCTCCATCAGTCAGAAACACGATATGCTTCGCGACAGGAACGCCGTTAAACTCTTCCGGATTGCGCGAGGCGTTCATACCGGTCGAGGAAAGCAGCCGGGCGGCCCACATCAGGCCCAGGTCATGATAAGTGTTACCGCTTACAATCGCCGTCGCGTTATTGACCGCGTTTTGGTAGCCGGTTTCATTACCATAGGTACGCAAACGGGTTGCCGGCGAAGGGCAAACGCCATCATCGTCATACTCGTTTTCGTCAGGATCCCAGCGGCCCCATTGCCGATCGGTGTCATTGTTGTTTCGTGCGATCAGATCGATATCGTCCCTGGTAACGGTGAGATCGATATCGAAATCGCCGTCGTTGAAATCGTTGCCGATCGTCGGGCGCTCCTCAACGCATGCGCTGCCATTCCGACGCCAGTCGCGAATACTGCGGTTTTGGTTGGTTCCGTTGGCCCATTCCGTATCGAGGATATTCACGGCTTCGAGCTCGTACCGATACGAGCCGCTGCGACATGATCCATTAGACCAGTAGCGCGTACAGACATAATTGCGCTTCGGATAATAGGTATCCCGCAGAATATCTCGATTTCGCAGAAGGTTGCCGACATTCACATTCATCGAATAGGGCACAAAACCATAGCGCGTACGCGTGTTTGATGCTCCCTCAAGCGCGCGATACAGGCCCATGGCGCCAGTCCGCAAACGGCTGATTTTCGATGCCCCACCGCCGCTCGGGGAGCTGTTCATCGATCCGGTAACGTCGAGCACGACCATGATGTCGTTGTTGCCGTAATCCTGATTGGCATCGCATTCGACGCTGATCGCGATGGTGTCGCGGCCGAAGAGCGACATCACCGTCGTCGGCACGTCGGCGCTGGCCGTCACATTGACGGTCGCACCGTCCGTTGTGCTCTGGGCAACCGTACGCGTCACATTCTGCGCATTCATCGTTCCGGACGGAAAGTTGAAATCGAAAAAACGTTCACCTTCCGCGCGGGCGCTGGTTGTCCAGGTTTCCCCTGACATGTCCCGGCGCGCTGCAAGAGCGGCGGCGTCGCATGCATTCTGGAGCTTGGCCTGCGCCATATAGGCACGGCTCATATCGAGACCCGAACCGATCATCCCGGCAATCGGGACAAGCGCGGCACCGGCCATGGCCAGTGTATTGCCACGGCTGTCATGCAGCAGGCGCGTCAGGAAAGTGCCGGATTTGCCGGCTTGCCCTGATGCTTTCTTCTTCGGCCAGATATGCATTATTCACCCCTACCGTTGCGGCACAGTTCACGGACATTTGAGATCGTTATGAACGGACAAACTTAAACAGAGGTCTCGCATGAAGGTTAACGGGATGTTTGCCATGTTGGCCCGCTTGGGTAGGAGGTTTCCCATGACCGAACTTCTCGCCGATCCGGAGCGCGAACTTGCACTGAGTTACGCAGCCGCGCCGATACGCCCTCATTTGCGGACGCTTTGGAGGCTGGATGAGAGATTCGGGGCGATTGTCGCCGGGACTACCGAAACGACAATTGGCGAGATGCGGTTGTTATGGTGGAGAGAGGCGATCGCCATCTCGGATGAGGGCGCGAAAGCCGAGCCATTGCTCGAGCAGGTGGCCCGGGCAATCGAAGCAACGCGAAGCAATGCTGCCGAATGGGGCGCGATGGCGGAAGGCTGGCATGCCCTGCTGCAGGAGCCTCTCGAGGCGCAGGACCTGGATCGCTTTGCCACAGAGCGGGGCGGTCGGCTGTTTGCGCTTTCCGCTGAAATTCTCTCCGGCAGTGCCGAGCCCTTCGTTGCCGCTGCGGGGCGAGGCTGGGCGCTCGCCGACCTCGCCAGCCGGATCTCCGACCCGGACGCCCGGGCCAGCGCACGAGCGATGGCGCGGCAAATCTTCGGGGAGGCCGGAAAAACGCGTTGGCCGCGGCCGCTCAGGCCGCTGGGTGCGCTGGCCATGATCGCGCGCCGGGACGCCGCGAGAAGCCGTCCGCGCCGACAGGGATCGCCGGCCAGGGTCGCCCGCATGGCATGGCACGGTTTGACCGGACGTTAGGGAATTTTGTGCGGCGCGGTTTACGCGCTAATATCGGCGGGAAAGGAGGTTTGGTCATGGGCCGATATCTCGCCGGCGTGCTCTCCGCGATGCTGTTGATTGCTGCAGGACTGTTCATCTGGGAAACCGTGGCCCGGCAGGACGAGGCACCGCCACCCGCTGCGCCGCCACCGGAAACCGAACAGCCCGACCCAATGGCGGCCGGCGAACCCGAGGGGACGGGCCCTCCACCACCCGAAGCCACGGAGCTCACACGCGAACAGAGGCGCTTTGGCCGTTATGATCGCGACCGGGATGGCCGGATCACCCGGAACGAGATGATGAGCAGCCGCACGAACAGTTTTCGTCAGCTCGACGCCAATGGCGACAATTACCTGACATTCGAGGAATGGGCGGTGCGAACCAGCGAGCGTTTTGCCGGCGCCGATATGGACGGTTCCGGTGCGCTGACACCGGAAGAATTTGCAACGACACGGCAACGACGGTCGCCAGCGAGCCGTTCGCGATGCAATTGTTGAGTTGACGAGAGCCGTCGGGCGCGAAACAGTAACCGGATGAAAACATCCTTCGTTGCCTGCGCAGCCCTTCTCGCCCTCCCGCTCACCCCGCTTCCCGCTTTTCAGGAGGAAGCTCCTCCGACGACTGCCACGTACCGGTCGCAAATCGCGGATCTTCGCGATGACGCCCGGATGGCTGCCGCCTTTGCACATATTGCGGCGGGCCATGAGGAGCATCTACAGAAACTTGTAACGCTGACCGAGGTGCCGGCTCCGCCTTTTGCCGAAGAGGCTCGTGCGGCGGTGTTTGCGGATATGATGCGCGCGACCGGATTCGGCGAAGTCACGATAGACGATGTCGGCAATGTCGTGGCCCGTCGTCCTGGCGCTGCCTCTCCC
>JBPOET010000318.1:0-3011 GCA_051251675.1 Parasphingopyxis sp.
GTCAATTACATTACACCGGCCGGATACGAGGCTCTCAAGGCCGAGTATGAGACCCTGTTCGCCGAGGAACGCCCGGCGCTGGTTGAGATCATCAGCTGGGCGGCGGGCAATGGCGATCGCAGTGAAAATGGCGATTATATCTACGGCCGGAAGAAGCTGCGGGAGATCGACAGGCGGCTTACATTTCTGTCTCGCAGGATGAAGGCCGCGCAAATCGTGGACCCGGCCGTGCAGAAAGACCGGTCGCGCGTCTATTTCGGTGCTACCGTAACCCTGATCGATGAAGAGGAGCGAGAGCGTGTCGTAACGCTGGTCGGCGAAGATGAAGCCGATGCCTCATCGGGCAGGATAAGTTGGAAATCGCCGATGGCGAATGCGCTGAAGCGCGCGGTTGTCGGCGATTGCCGGACGGTTAACCTACCGGCCGGGCCCAGGGATTATGAAATCGTCGGCATCAGCTATCCCGAAACAGCCGCTCAATAGCCGCGATAACGGTAACGGTTGCGGGTATGGACGAGCGCAGTCCTGATTTCGGCATCGGTGAGCTGGTAATCGCGGTTCGTGTCGGCCCAGCGGCGGAAGAACTGGTTGACGCTCGCGGCGACCCCATTGCTGATCTCGCCGGAACGGCCGATATCATAATTGTCTCTCACGAATTGCTGGCCTTCGCGGGTTTCTGCAAGCCAGGGGTCGAGTTTGTCCGCACCGGGGCCGGTAAAATTGCTCGCGTAGCGATCCGCATATCCATGATTGCCGCGATAACCGTTGCCGTCGCGATAGTCGCGTCCGTAGGAACCGTGATAATCGGCTCCCCGGCTATATCCGCCTTGGCCATAACCTTGATGAGCGCAGCCTGAGGCGAGTATCCCCGTCCCGATCAGTGCTGCAATGGCGTATCTTGCGCTGGACATGTTCGACTCCCGTTTGGGCGAACATCGCATATTCCGACCGAATATCGCAATTGGGGCAGACTAGTCGTCCGGCGCTGTCCCCAAATGGGACTCCGCCAAATCGACAATTTCCTGGTCGGGTTTGGGGGGCTCCATCGACACATGGCCTTCAAGCTGGTCGGCAACATGGGCTAGAGCGGCAATGCGCGCGGCGCGCTTGTTGTTCCCATCGATGACCTGCCAGGGTGCCCAGCGTGTGTCGGTCCGGGCAAACATGTCGTTGATCGCGTCCAGATAGTCTCTGCGCCGTTCGCGATTGCGGAAATCGTCGGCAGTCAGTTTCCACTGCTTCCATGGACTGTTGAGGCGCTTCCGGAAGCGCTCGTCCTGTTCTTCCTGCGTGACATGCATGAAGAGCTTGATGATCGGGGTGCCGCTGTCGCGTTGCTGCGCCTCGAACTCGTTGATTTCGTCATATCCGCGCCGCCACTCGGTTTCGGAACAATAACCCTCAACCCGCTCGACAAGGACGCGGCCATACCAGGTGCGGTCGAATATGTTGATTTCGCGATTGCCGGGCAGTTTGTTCCAGAAGCGCCAGAGGAAATGTCGGGCCTTTGCCTCGGCGGTTGGCGCGCCGATTGGCCAGACCTCGAAAAAACGCGGATCCCAGCGGCTGGTCATTCTGCGGATCGTTCCGCCCTTGCCCGATGCGTCCCAGCCCTCGATCGCGATCACCGCGCGTTTGGCGTTGGCGATATAGGCCGCCTGAATGCGCCCGAGCCGCTCCTGCAGGTCGACAAGCGCTTCGGCATAATCGCCGTCGAACTTGGCGCCATCTTCGAAGTCAGAGAGATTTATCGTCATGCAGCAACCCTAAGCCGCCCCAGTCCGCACATCCAGTCGGTTAACCCTCTATCCTGTTAGGAGGCCATGTCCTCGTCCAGGATATGTTTCGCAATACGGCCGGGATCCTGCATCGGCATGAAATGGGTGAGATCCGGTAGATAGGTTTCGCGGGCATCCGGAAAGGCGTCGACCAGCCCCGGCCAGGTTGGAGACAATGTGAAATCCAGGGCGCCCTCCCGCGAGCCGGGAGGGGCTCGAAGGATCGTCACCGGCACTTTGAGGCCCGCTACCATCGGATAGGGATCGGACCGCAGAGAGCCCAGATATACCGATGCTTCCAGCGCGGGCGGACAGGCGAGTTCGAACCCTTTTCCGTCGGCCGAGGGCAACAATCCGTAGCGGCAATAGTCCATCAGGATGTCGGGATGCCAGATTGCATAGGAGGGATGCCCTCTGAGGCGGTCGGCCATCTGTTCCGGCGAATCCCAGTTTGCACGCCGCCGCGCCACCGGATGATCTGACGGATCGATAGCACCGGCGGCGTTCGGGTCGCGATAATAGGCCGGATCCATGATGACCGGATCGATCAGCACAAGCCGCTCGAACCTGTCGCCGATCTCCGCCGCCATTTGGAGCAGACAATGCCCGCCCATCGAGTGCCCGACACCGATCACATTTTTCAGATCGAGACCTTGCGCAAGCTCGACCAGGGGTGCGGCGGTCTTACTCCAGTCGCCAAGAGTATCAGGCTTGGCGCTTCGTCCATGACCGAGATGATCAACCGCGATAACCCGGAATTCGGCGGGTATGGCGTCGACGACCCTGTCCCAGCACCGCGCGTGGAAACCGGTGGCGTGAAGCAGCAGGATCACCTGCCCTTCCGGCTCTCCCCATTCGAAATAGCAAAGCCGGGATTCGCCTTCTCCGAAATAGTTCTCGGAAGGCTCCCTCATCCCTCTTTTGGAGGTTCGACTACGCGCAGATTGAGTTCACGCAGCTGCTTTGCGCTGACATCGCTAGGCGCGCTCATCATGAGATCCTCGGCTTTCTGGTTCATCGGGAACAGCACGACCTCCCGGAGATTGGGCTCGCCGGCGAGCAGCATGACGATCCGGTCGATACCCGGCGCGGACCCGCCATGCGGCGGAGCGCCGAATTTGAACGCGTTGATCATGCCGGAGAAATTATCGTCGACATCGGCCTGGCTGTAACCCGCGATTTCGAAAGCCTTGTACATGATGTCAGGCCGGTGGTTCCGGATTGCGCCGGACG